>JAOUQB010000562.1 GCA_029879555.1 Nitrospirota bacterium
TATTGTTCTCCCTCAGAAGAATTCCTCCCAACGGCCATAAAGGCTCCGTCACCTAATCTAAGGTAAACGAGATTTTTGCAGTAATCCGGTACTTCGTGATCTTGTTGTTCTCCACTTTGGCTTCCGAGTCCTTAATATAAATGGATTTAATCCCATGAACACTTTTTGCGGCGCGAGTCACAGCATTCGATGCGGCGTCTTCCCAGCTCTTGTCCGATTCTGCTAGCACTTCGATCACTTTCAACATGTCTGACATGGTTCGACCTCCTTGATGGATAAATGAAATAAAATAATGCGTGAACACAACATTGCCAACCTGACACTGGCATTAACTGTTACCCGTTGGGCGATGGTCGGTAGCGAGCCATGGGATTAAACGGTGCGAGTATTCTAATATAGCGCAAGACATCCCATCGCTCCTCTTCGGTCAAACGATCAGCCCACCCATGCATGGGAGAATATGCGGCCCCAAATGTAATAATCGTCATGAGATCCCAGTCAGTTTTCGAGCGGGATTTCAACGAATGAAAATTGGCTGGCTGTACCATTAAAAACTGGGTGTCCGGACCGTCTCCGGTTCCATTGGTGCCATGGCAATTTGCGCAATGCTTCTCATAAAGTATTTTCCCCTCTTTTGGATTGCCGAAGGGCTCTTGGCTAAAACCCCACATCGGGAAGGCCATAATGAGCAGAGAAAAAAAGAAACTAATCGTTTGAAATTGTCGACTCATTCTTGTGTGGTCCTCGCTTTCGCCGGAAGTCTATGATTGCTTGTGTCATTGGGACGTCGCGTATTAGTGGACAAAACCTCTAGGGCACTTGAATCGATTTGAGATACGATAATAATTGCCAGATCCGGCCTCTCACCTGATCAGCCCATTCGGTTTCTATTGAGACTTCATCACCTGGTATTCTGAACCACACCCCGAAGACCGGCATTTCTCGTGTTCCATGCCCTTTCACATCCACACGGCCATCAATCATGCGATAGGCTTTCCAGAAAGGAAAGGTTCCTCCATGGCGCTGACGCAACGTGGTGAGATTGGCAGGTTTCGGTTGAAGGGAGGGGGCTTCTATCCCGTCTCCCATGGCTCTGGGCCCGTGACAAATTTTGCAAAATTTTTCATACAAATAACGGCCACCACCAATCACTTCCTGTTCTTGACTCAAAGCAGAATTGACAAAAATTGCCCCTGTAGAAATCGCAATAACCGACGCCAATCCAACTACTCGGATGAATACGTTCATATTATTTTCCGGTCAGCTGACAAGACAGCGACCCCCTT
Organism: Nitrospirota bacterium; assembly: GCA_029879555.1. Classification (GTDB taxonomy): domain Bacteria; phylum Nitrospirota; class Nitrospiria; order Nitrospirales; family UBA8639; genus Nitrospira_E. The sequence goes on from JAOUQB010000562.1 coordinate 1,287, forward strand.
TCCTTTTCCCCCACATATTCCTTGGCCTAGCCTGACGTTGATACGCACGATTTTCTAATGTGCGAGGGCAAAAATTTCTCCCCAGTTGAGACACCGCCATTCCTCAATCCACACGTTATTGCGCTCACCCTCCATATTAAGACACGCATCAATTACCCTACACCCCAAACAGTGAGGGCACTTCATCATTTCACCCCCTTGATACATCTTCCACTTCCAGTCTGGAAATGGACATTCTCCATCATGTTCGTCATTTGAGCAGAGTGAAATAGTTCACACTCCATTAGATATCACTCTTTGCTCATTCTAGAAGATCAAACTCCGTGCCAGGCATAAAATTTTCCAAAAAAGTTTCTGGGACTGCCGAGTCATGAAAGGGCAAAAATGTTCGTATCGTATTGATAACAGAAAGAAAGTTTACGTGGTAGGAAGTCAAAGAAATGGACCTTCGAAGGGTTCAGTTAAGGGAAGAATTTGCAGACATCAGGAATAGAGAGGCATGAAGAGAGAGACTGAAGGATAAAATGTCGCACAATTCCCCACAAGGGTAAACAGGGCCGTCCCAGTCTTCCTCAATGAAGCAAGTGCAGTTAAGTATTTGGAGGGGGTTCAGAGATTCAAATAGAGAGCCTGCATATCTCCACCTACTTTTGTGAAGACGGATTTCACGGAAATGACGGATCGTTCCTGTCGTTATCCGCGAATTTGTCAGCGGGGATCCATTCGAATTTTTCTCAAGAGAGCGGGCATGGCCGCCTAATGGATGTCAGATATAACTAGATTGTATCCGATCAGCATCGTCATGATTTGGAACTGATCTCCGCATGCAGGTTGAAGGATTCAACCAATAGAAGTGCCAGATTAGAGAACATCACTAATTCAATAATTTTTGGTAGAAACGA
>JAOUQB010000563.1 GCA_029879555.1 Nitrospirota bacterium
CAAGTATCCCTGACTATCATTATAGGGTCTATGAATATAACCAAAATATGGTTACTGTTCGGTCACGCTTTAAATGCTTCCCCAACATACAACATTTCAGAAGATCCACGGACCGTATTCCAATTTTCTTCTCCATAATTGTACGATAATTTCCTAAAAAGGAACCCGCTATATTTCTGACCCTTCATGTCACGAGCCAATGGGAGTCCCCCGCATTTTACGATGAATGAGAGCAGAATTTTAGCCCAAAGAAATCCACACGGCCCAGCTCACCCATTCACCGTTCACCCATGAACCTTTCTCTTCTTATTTTAGTTGGCGTTTTCCTAGTGATTGCCTTCCGAAAAATTGGCGGCATCCCTGTGAAAATTTGGCAGGCCATGCTCGCCGGGGCCACGTTAGCCCTCCTCACCAGACAGATTGCTCCCCTGACAGCCCTTCAGGCTATTGACCTCGATGTCATGGTCTTTTTATTTGGCATGTTTGTTGTCGGAGAAGCCTTAATTATGAGCGGCTACCTGAGTGCACTCGCCTATAGTGGGGTCCATCGGATTCATTCAACCGAAGGACTTGTGGCCGCTATATTATTGGGTGGGGGGTTAGGATCAGCCATGCTCATGAACGATACCCTGGCCATTGTAGGAACCCCGCTGGTTCTGCGTTTGGCCAGAGAGCATCGACTTGATCCTCACCTCCTCCTGATGGCATTGGCCCTGGCCATTACCACCGGAAGTGTCATGAGCCCAATCGGTAATCCCCAGAACCTTCTCATCGCCATTGAAGGACCAGTCCCCTCCCCTTTTCTTACATTTATCCAGTTCCTGGCTTTTCCCACCTTCCTCAACCTGGTTTTGGTCTATTTGGCATTACGGGTCTTGATGCCGGCGAGCTTTCATCAAAGACTTCTTCCTCATTCCGTCGCTCGTGTCACCGACTCGGATCTGGCTCGCCTTGCCCAATGGAGTGTCCTGATAATGCTGCTCTTGGTGGGGTGCAAGATGACGAGGGTTGCCTTGGACCTCCCGTTTGACATTCGACTGAGTGCAATCGCCCTTGGAGCCTCAGCCCCCCTGCTCCTCTTGAGCCCTCACCGGCTCACTCTTCTACGACGTGTGGATTGGCCGACGCTCGTCTTTTTTGCGGCCATGTTCATTCTCATGGCGAGCGTCTGGCAAACGGGAATCCTGCAGAATTGGACAAACGAGCTTCACATGAACCTGAATACCATCCCAGCCGTGCTCGGATTGAGCCTGAGTGTGAGCCAGCTCATTTCTAATGTACCGTTAGTTGCACTCTACCTCCCTCTGGTGGGAGAGGGACACGATTCCGTCACACCGTTGATGGCTCTGGCGGCAGGGAGTACCATTGCCGGCAATCTTTTCATTCTAGGAGCCGCCAGCAACGTCATTATTATTCAACGGGCGGAAGAAGAAGGCCAGACTCTCAGTTTTTGGACTTTTGCCCGGATCGGAATTCCCCTCACATGCCTTCAAACGCTCATATACTGGGCCTATTTAAGCTGGATACTTCAATAATTTTTCTTAGCATTATCAGACTCGAGAGTATCCACAATGGTCATACCTTCTGGACATTCGATGAAATATCTTCTGGATGGATTGACCCTGCAGCTTCTGCCGCATGCTTCAAAGCATCCAATCGTTCGGCATAGCGATGGCCGGGCCGAATGTGCGCGAGCACACCAAATCCATCCAAGGCCTCGGTGACATGAGGCTGCATCCCGACAAAAAACAAATGTTGATCATGCGCTCGAATGATACGCAACATATCATCGATGGCTAGCGCCGCCGTTCCATCAATCACCGGCACATCTGATAAATCCAATACGCAACTCGTAAACGTCCGTAAGGCAGGCACGGTTTCAAGTCGCCGCACCATGTTTTTAGCTGAACCAAAACTCATGGGGCCATCCACATGAATCAGAATAATCTTCCCCGCGTTGCGCTCCATCACGGCCGCTTCTTGCGGCGTCAGTGGCGACTCTTCATGCACCTCGGTGATGACCTTCATGTTAGCTAACTGTAAATCGGCCATTTCTTTCACAAACAGCAAGCTGGCCAACACCACCCCGACTCCGACCGCCGTAATCAAATCGATCGCGACCGTAACCAGAAACACGACCGCCATGATTCCCACATCAGCTCGTGGAGCTTCCCAAATATGACGC
>JAOUQB010000076.1 GCA_029879555.1 Nitrospirota bacterium
CAAAGACTTTCGTGAAATACTTGGGCATATGTTGAACAAGAAGAAGAGCGGCAGGAAAAGTTGACGGCATATCGCGAATCACGGCTTTCAAAAGAGTTGGGCCTCCGGTCGAGGCGCCCATCACGACTAATGGGAACTGGGTCGGTTTCGATGTCACCCGGACCGTGGTGGATAAACCTGTTCCAAGCGGACGCGCAATGGACCGCGCTCCCTTGGATTTTTTCAAACCCGGAGAAACCTGATCGATGCTCCCATTCCGAGATATATCCGTATGCCGAATGCGGGAAAGACGTTCCCGCAACTGAAAGGCTTCACGAACTTTGGCGTGCAAATGACATTCGATCATCCCCATCTCAGAGGGATCAGAGTTCATCGGTTTGGCAATGAAATCCACAGCCCCCCGTTCAAGCGCCCTCAGCGTCACAGCCGCCCCCTCTTCCGTCCAGGCACTCACCATAATAATGGGAAGTGGGTGATGCGCCATCATATGGTCTAAAACGTCCAATCCATTCATGCCAGGCATCTCGACATCCAATGTCATCACATTTGGCTGCAGGCGTTGAGCTTGGGCGATGGCATCAACCCCATTGATCGCAGTCCCCACAACCGTAAAATCTGGACATTTCATGAGCATCATCGATATCCGATTTCGCATAAAGACGGAATCATCGACCACCAAAACTCGAATAGGTTCCCTCTCAACACTCATTGACGTATAGCAAAAGAGGAGAACGCCAAACGTCTGGGACACGAATACACACCAACGGAAGACAACTTCAACAAATTTCGATTAAATCCATCCATCGGGTTCTTGAGACCCCATTTAAAACTCTGATAGGGTGCACACATTATTCGTTTTTTTATTTTCATAAAGGATACCGATTATGGACAGACCAGCCAGTGCCCAAGCCGACAGATTGATGCTTGATGCGAAAAAAGCCATTCTTCAAGAACAACACCAACGTTTTCAGGATTACCAGCGAGAAGAACGTTGGGATGAGGCCTGGAAGCAACTGCATGTCACCTTGACCTGTGCGGCAGATCTGTTAAAAGACTCGGTTGGATTGCTGGAAAAGGCCGTCAACGCGAAGAATCAACTTCCACGTCCTTCATCGACGCCTCCTGATCCACCACAACCGCTTGGGTGACCTGACGCTCACTGTCATTTCGCCGGCAAACCACCGTGATTTACCGAGACGGATGAGGGCACCCTCATCCGTTCATACTTTAAAAACGCTCACCGTCCTCTGTAGATCATTCGCCAACGTACTCAATTCATGACAAGCCTGAGCAGAATCAGCAATACCGCTTGACGTTTGTCTCGTCGTTTGGCTCATGGCCTCTAAATCCCCAGCAATTTGTCGCGTGGCATTGGATTGCTCCTCTGCGGCACTCGCAATTTGCTGAATCATTCCAGCCGTAGAATTAATCATTGAATGAATTTTTGAAAGCGCTTCACCGGTTTTATTGGCCAATTCTACGCCATGCCCAACTTGATTCGTCCCTTCATCCATTGAAGCCACAGCACTTTTGGTATCTTGTTGGATTTGCCGAATCATATCACCGATTTCTTTCGTAGCTTTTGTCGTTCGTTCAGCCAATTTTCTGACCTCATCCGCCACCACCGCAAAACCTCGGCCTTGCTCTCCGGCTCGAGCCGCCTCAATGGCAGCATTGAGAGCTAGCAAATTGGTTTGATCCGCAATGTCTTCAATCACCCGAACAATGGCACCAATTTGGTCCGATGAGCGGCCTAAAGTCGTAATGATTGTCGCCGCCTGAACCACTGCCTCAGACACCTGTTGCATCCCCGTGACGGCTTGTGTCACCACTTCCTGCCCGGATCGGGCGGTCTCGGCCGATTCCTGTGCAATGCGTGCCGCTTCGGTGGAATTACGCGCCACCTCCCCCGCAGTCATCGTCATTTCCTCAACGGCCGAAGCGGATTGAACAGCTCGGGACTCTTGTCCTTCTGCGGCACGAACCACATTATCCGCATTGGACGCTAAATTAACCGTCGAGGTGGCGAGCCGGTTGGTCGCCTGATTGACCAAAGAAACCGCACCATGCATTTTTTGCATGAACAAATTAAAATCGCGCGCTAATCCGGAAATTTCATCGGATCCATTTCCAACAGGCACACGTTTGGTTAAATCACCTTCCCCTTGAGCAATATTATGTGAAATCGCCGCCAACGCATGAAGGGGCTTTAACACAAACAGATGAATGAGCCAATAGACGGCGGCCAGAAAGACTACGATAATTCCGACCATCCACAATCCCGAATAGATCACTGAACTTTGCATCAAGGTCTGGGCATGCGTCATGGGAATCGCGACGGACAACATGCCAATCACATCCCCGATGTTTTTGCCTGCATGGCAATTCACGCAGGCTTCAACCGACGCACGATCGGCACTCGCCCGAAGAAACGTCGGGACACCCTCAATGACCTGGACGTCACTAAAACTCTCGACGCCCTTATTAATCAATTCCATCGCGTGCGTTTCGAAAGCGGTCCTCGGAGCATTCGCAGGATTCATGGGCTGATTGCTTACCAATCTCGCTTGATATACCCCACGCCCCCCAAGTTCTTGTCCGATTTCCTGCGTGGCTGTTGCCGGGAACGGAATGGCATCGGGATCAGTTCCATGTTCGCGAGTCACATGAAGTTGCGCTCCCATGGAAGATTTTTTAATTTTACCAACATAATTTTTGGCGATGTAGGCCCTGGTTACTTCCACCTGTGCTTGAATAATTTTCCCTTCCTCCTCCAACAACATTCGGAGACGGCCTTCCTCTTGCTGATAGACCCCCCAGAGGCCACACACCACGAGAACAATGGCCAACAATCCCAACGCCACAACAAATTTTTGTCCGATTCGTAGATTTCCCATAAATGTTCCCCGCTAAATATGTGTCACACACATCACCAAAAGATTTATCCTTTTAAGGAAAATCGACTAAGCGACGTCTGCAAATCTGCCGCTAACCCTGCAAAATGCTGCGTGGCGGTCGCCACGCCTTGAACATGTCCTTCATTATCTTTACTCAATTGTGCGACTTGTTGAATGCTGGCCGACAACTGTCCTGACACATCAGATTGTTGCTGGGTGGAGATCGCAAAATGTTGAATCATTTCCACCACCCGTTGGACCCCATTCACGATTTCCGTCAATCGAATCCCTGCCTCTCTCGCCAACGCCATGCCATTGCGAGCCTCTTGAGTCCCGGCTTCCATCGAATGGACGGCCTCATGCGTACCTTTTTGCACTGATTCAATAACCGTGGCAATTTCTTTTGTCGCCTTACCGGTTCGCTCGGCTAATTTCCGAACCTCGTCCGCCACCACCGCAAATCCCCGGCCCTGATCCCCAGCACGTGCGGCTTCAATTGCGGCGTTCAAGGCTAAAAGATTCGTCTGTTCAGCAATATCTTCAATCACCCCGATAATATCCCCAATTTCCTGCGAGCGTTGCCCTAACGTTTGAATGCGACTCGCTGATTCCTGCATACGGCTCGACACCGATTCCATGCCTTGAATCGAAGAGGACACAATTTCTCCTCCCCGCACCGCCGACTCATTCACTGCGGTCGCCGTCGACGCCAAGCCTTGTGTATTTCGAGCCATATCTTCCGCCGTAGAGGCCATTTCTTCGACAGATGATGCGACGTGAGTCGCCTGATTCAGTTGGGACTGGCTCACTTGAACCACTTGATGACCCACGACGGATAATTGATCAGAGGCCTGCGATAATGAATGTGCCACATTTTTCGTTTGAAGAAGCATGCCATTTAATTGATCGAGTAAGTGATTGAGGGCTCCTCCCATTTGCCCCAATTCGTCCCGCGTGGTGATGGGGACCCGATTTGTTAAATCTCCGTTCGAGGCTTTCGTGGCCACTTCCCAAAATGGTTTCAATCGACCAATCACTTTTCGCCCCATCACGATGCCGATGGGAATCACAACGACCAAGCCAAGGAACATTTCAAAGAGGGTCTTATTGGTAATATCGCCAATTTGCCGAAGCGCTTCGGCCTCAGGAATCTGAACGAGGACAGACCAATGCAATCCTAAGAATCCTTGACCCTCTTGAAGGTGACTAAACCCGATCACTTGAACCCCTTGTTTTCCAGGATGAAAATTTCGGGAAAACCCGGATTGACCCTGAACCGCGGATTGAGCGGCCTGCAAACCTAATTGAGGCAAATTGGCTTTGAACAGGACATTGTCCAGATCATGAACCACATCAGTATTCTGATGAGCCACAGGAGCATATTCCAAAATCGTGAAACCTTGCCCATTTTGGAGGGTTAATTCTGCACCTGGGAACCCAGCTTTTTTTACAACCCGGTACGCCTGTTGAACAATCGCCTCGATCATGGAAAACTTCATGCGTTGACTCCAATAGCCCACAACTTTCCCATGATCATAGAGGGGAATGGTCATCCCAACGGTCAACCCCGTCTCATCGGGAAAGATCGATTTCACATCTCGATCAACGGTCACATCCTCGACAAATACCCCTGAACTTTGGCCGGGAGTGACCTCACCCGAAGCCTCAGCCACGCCCCCTTGTTGGTGAAGCGCTTGGTACCACAGGGTGGAACGAAAATTTTTCCCATATAACGGTTCAGTCCGGATAGGCTGGCCATGACTATCTTGATCGTTCACTGCAATCAACTGCCCGTCCCGATCGACCACCTGAACGAAATAGTAGGCCCCGGAAACCCGAACATATTCGTTCAAGACTTCAACAATTTCATTGGTGGCACTGCCCGGTTGATACCACAAAGTACGATTACGCAGGATCCGATTGTGACTCATCGTTTGGGCATCGACAGCCCGTTCGGCAAGATACGCTTGCAGGCTGTGCGTCAGACCCTCGGCTGTTGCCTGATATTGTACCCCCACTTCCTCTTCCAGGACCCCAACCGTTTCATAGAGCGAATAGACTTGGACGCTCAAAGGAATGAGGGAAAAAAAGACAAGGATCGAAACGAGCTTACTGGTAATACCAATGCTTCGAAAGTAATTCATAGTCATCATTCCTGTGGTGTCTGCCGAGGTAAATGTTTGCGCTTCGCTTGCTACGGGAAAACATCATCCAGACATGAAGCCTTTTCTATCCTTCGCACATCATCATTTTAAAACCGGTTCCCGCTGAGTTCGGCCAAGATATTTAATGAGTTTGTCCCGAAGTTCGGTGGGTTGAAACTTAGTCACATAATCGGTCACACCCATCGATTTCCCCTTCTCAATATTGCACTGTCCTGAGAGTGATGAATGCATCAAAATGGGCAACCCTTGTAGACGCGGGTCTTCGCGAATATGCTTGGTCAGAGAGAACCCATCCATTTCAGGCATTTCAATGTCCGTGATGACTCCTGCTAAAAAGTCTCCTAGAGTTTGCCCAGCATCCTCAGCCACCTGAGCCAAGTGCCGCAAACGAGTCAAAGCCTCTTTCCCTGTCTGAGTTTCTTCCCACTTCATCCCCAGACGCTCGAGGGTTTTCATGATTTGTTTCCGCGCCACGACCGAATCATCGGCAATCAACACTCGCTTACCGGCCAACTCTTTCACCATTTCAATACCGACAAGAATTTCTTCATCAGCACGAGGATGCAATTCGGCTAAGACCTTTTCCACATCAAGAATCAAAACCATTCGCCCATCCTCGAGCTTGGTGACGGCCGTCACCGCCCCATGCCGACTCGATTGCACCATCACCGGGGGAATTTGAATACGCTCCCACGACATGCGAATGATCCGATCAACTCCGCCGACAAGGAACCCTTGTTTATTATCGTTATATTCCGCAATGATCAGCTTAGCGGTTCCCACGTTAATAGGGCACAACCCGATGGCTTGAGCCAAATCAATAAGCGCAATATTTTCACCACGCAAATTTACCAAGCCCAGTATTCGTGGATCGGAATCGGGAATCTTCGTCACTGGCGGTAATTGCATCACTTCACGTATCTTGAATACATTGATACCATAGATTTCTTCCGTGCCCAGATGAAACATGAGCAGCTCCATCTTATTGGCGCCGGCCAACCGAGTCCGTTGATCAATTTCCGCCATCCATTTTGCCATTACATGCTCCTCTTGTAAGTCAAAAGTGAACAGTAAGAAGCAAGGATGGAAAGTTTCTCAACCTGTGTCTGGTCTCTTCTTGCTTACTCCTCACTTGTCACTTCTCCCTTTTCACTTCAGCTTCCCTGATTAGATTGAAGCAAAGGACGTACTGGGTACATCCTTCACTAAATCAGACATATCCAAAATCAAGACCACTTTTCCATCTCCAGTAATGGTCGCCCCTGCCACCCCTGACACATTCGATAAAAAATTTCCCAATGACTTAATGACCACTTCTTCCTGCGCCCGCAACCGATCTACGACCACCCCGAACCGCTGTGCCCCAATCGCGACGACCACCACATAACATTCATTATTCTGGCGTTCATTAGGAACCCCAAACGTCTGCGCCAAATCCAGCAAGGGCAGAATACGCTCTCGAAGGTTCAACACCGCTTGGCCATTCACACTCTTAATATCTCCTTTGGTAACCTTGACCGCTTCAACCACGGAAGCCAAAGGAACGGCGAAGGTGGAGGATCCCACTTCAACCAACAGAGCCTGGATAATAGCCACCGTTAAGGGAAGTTTAATCGTCACTTGACTCCCGCGACCAAGCTCAGAATCTAATTCAAGGCTGCCATTCATCCGACTAATATTGGTCCGCACCACATCCATCCCGACCCCACGCCCGGACAAATCACTCACCTGTTCGGCGGTACTGAACCCTGGAAGGAAAATGAGCTTCATCACATCACGGGGGCTCATGCCGGAAAGTTCAGATTCGGTGATCAACCCCTTGCTCAACGCACTTTTGGCAATTTTATCGACTTGTAACCCACGGCCATCATCTTCAATACGAATGACAATACTGTTGCCTTCATGATAGGCCGCCAAACGCACAGACCCTTCAGGGCTTTTTCCCGTACGTTTTCGTTCTTCTATGGTCTCCAATCCATGGTCCATGGAATTGCGCACCAAATGCACCAGGGGATCTCCCAATTCATCAGCCACGGATTTATCCACTTCGGTATCTTCTCCAATCAGCTCGAGGCGGACCTGCTTGCCTAATTTGCTCGACAAGTCACGCACCAAACGAGGAAACCGTGAAAACACTTTCCGAATGGGGACCATCCGAGTCTTCATGACCGCTAACTGCAAATCTGATGTCACAAGATTGAGTTGCGCAAACGCGACAGCCAATTCCCGCACAAGAGGATTGGTCTCAAACTCTTCTTCAAGCCCATTCCCAAGCTTCATCAGTCGATTGCGCCCCAAGACTAATTCTCCGACCAAATTCATGACATGATCCAAACGCCGGGTTTCCACCCGAACGGTGGAGTCCTCTTCTTTCCCAGCAGGCTTGGCTGATCCGGTTGAAGCAGCCTGGGCGGTACGCGACGCCGCCTCTTGCATCTTACTGAGGACATCGGAAAGGGCGGGAACACTTTCAGGGACATCCTGCACCGTGTCCGGAACGAGGGAGGCTTCCACATCCACATCCGACTCTTCTACGGTCTCACCAGACGACTCACCTGTGGCACTGGATACCCCTTCCGTTGGCTGAGCCGCATCAGCCGCAGACGCCAAAAGATCTGGTGCGGGTGACGACACCTTAGGACCAGCCGGCATCAGATCTTTAAGATCATCAGCCGCATCCATCGTTAAGGCCAATTTATTCACAATCAGGGCGGTATCCACATGGGAATCTTCCCCAGTCGTCCGGATATCGGCATGCAGGGCTTTGACCGCGTCAACCGCTTCCAGAATGATGTCAATGATAAAGGGAGAGACACTCATTTCTCCTTGCCGCAATTTATTCAACAGGCTTTCGCCCTGATGCGCGACTTCCACTAAATGAGTAAATCCCAAAAATCCTGCCGATCCCTTCATGCTGTGCATACAACGGAAGATTTCATTCAGCAGGTCCGCATTTGTCGGTTCAGCTTCCAACTTGACAAAATGTTGGTCCAGCGCTTCCAGCATTTCTGAGCTTTCCGCGAGGAAATCGTTTAATATTTCTGCCATTTCATCGTTCATAGATCACCCTTTTCAACACACGAGAAACCAGAGAGTCGAAGGCCGATTCAGTGAGCACCCGCCTCATGCTACAAATGACCGAACTCGGATAAAATATCATCGACAAGATTTTGCTCAAGAGCGGTTGTCTTGGACGCCTCGAGTTGACGAAGCATTTCACTACCACGTCCTCCATCGTTGCCGACCGTCCCATCCTTTTTTTTCTTGATACCAAAGATAACCACCAGTTTGAGCAATTTATGTTGTACCTCATTCAGAATCGTCACCAGTTTGGCCACTCGCTGCGCCACGAGATCTTGAAACGACAAGGCGACATGAATATCCATGAGCCGTCGTTCATCGGCCTGAAGCAGCTCCACGACTTTCCCGACATCGGCGGCTTGTCCACCGGTCAGACTGTCTTGCAATTGGGTGAGGGCCGAAAACACCGCCGTGCGATTGACTTCAATCGCCTCGGTGAGCGCGAGAACCCGATGCGTCCCCTCCTCCGTCATTTTCGCTAAATCATTGAGATGCGCCGTCGCTTGGGGAAGTTGATCTGACGTGGTCGCCACAGGCGCTTCCATATC
>JAOUQB010000564.1 GCA_029879555.1 Nitrospirota bacterium
TAGGGTCGGAAGATTCCGTATCTCCTGCATTTCGATGGATCCGTCCGTGGATTAGCCGTTGGAGCCCCGGTGGAATTAAAGGGTATCAAAGTGGGGATTGTCACGGATATCGCGATGAAACTCGACCCAAAGACGCTGAAATTTGAAGTCCCTGTCGCGATTGAAGTGCACCCCGACCGTATTCTGTCACCCGACATCTGGGATGCCTTAGACCAGATCAATGCCAAAGATCCCTATTCCGTTGGCCGGATGTTGGTGGAAGAGCATGGATTGCGCGCGCAATTGCAAACGGGAAGTCTGCTCACCGGGCAACTATTCGTGGATCTCGATTTTTATCCAGACCTTCCGAAGATGACCCTGGGAATGACCAGTAAGTATCCGGAGATTCCGACGGTGCCATCGACGTTAGATGAATTTAGAAGAACCGCGACGAATGTCTTGGAGGAATTGCGCCAACTGCCATTAGACAAGATTGCCCACGAATTATTAGAGACCCTCAAGGGCACCAAGCGGCTGGCCAATTCGCCTGACCTGACCCATGCCGTACAGACTTTGAGCGCGACGCTAGAGGACGTGCAAAAATTGACCTACGACGTCAACCACACGGTGGAATCGTTAGCCACCAGTACAGAAAAAACATTGGCAGCGGCAAGGGCGGCCTTAGAGGTGGCGGATCCCCAGTCTCCCACAGCCGTCAATCTTGCCCGTACGCTAGAAGAACTCGCGGCCGCCGCACGCTCCATCCGAGTCTTGGCCGATTATCTGGAACAGCATCCCGAGTCGTTAGTCCATGGAAAAGGGGAATGAGGGAGAGATGATAATGAGACATATTGTTGGTTGTGGCCTCGTGATCATGCTGCTGAGTTTTTCAGGATGTGCCAATACCCAGCCCACACATTTTTATCTTTTGCGTGCGATGGAGACGAATGACAGTTTCGCCATGGAAGTTGCTAAGAATTCGGCCCTTTCCTTGGGGGTTGGTCCAATCAGTCTTCCCAAATATTTGGACCGACCACACATTGTCACAAGAATCAGTGCTCATGAAATCAATCTAGCTGAATTTCATAAATGGGGCGCACCCCTGAAGGACAATCTGTCCAACGTGCTGCTTGAAAATCTTTCGAGGCTCCTCTCAACGAATCAGATTGTGAAGTATCCCTGGAACCGATCACACCTTCCTGACTATCAGTTATCTTTGGAAGTGACGCAATTTGATGGGGCCAAAAATCAGGAAGCCACGCTGCGCGTGCGGTGGCGTTTGGCGGCGGATGATGGCAAGCGAGTACTGGAAGAAAAGACCAGCCAATTTTCAGAAGTCATACGAGGATCAGGCTATGAGGATTTGGTCGAGGCCATGAGCCGAATGCTCGCTACCTTCAGCCAAGAAATCGCAGATGTCCTCAACCGGCCCCCACGACTTCTTTGAAATCCTAGCCTGCCTCGTATTTGATTGGGAAAAATCTCCAGGAGAATAGGGGGCTAATGAATGCCGAAATCTGATGTCGTGGCTTGGAGTGCGCCTGCCTGAGAGACTTCTTTGAAGTTATCTGCTATTGGCCTCGTTCCTATGGCATCTCTCAAAATGATGACATTGAAGCCGAGTTTGCAAGCATCTACTATGGTTTGAGTGAGGCAATCTTGGGTAGCCGGTCCTAATAAAAAGATTGTTTTCACATTGAGGTCTTCTAGTCGATCAGCCAGACTGCTTCCCTGAAATCCCGACCTTGCATCTTTATTGGGGGCCGTGCCTTTGGAAATGACCATCATGCCTGGCGGCATGACCAAATCCGAATGAAATTGTGCGCCACGCGATCCTTGGACGCAATGGGTTGGATGCGGTCCCCCTTGTTCGGTAAACGAACAATGATTGGGTGCATGCCAATCTCGTGTGGTGAGAATTGGAAATCCCTGTCGGCTGAAATGTTTGATATAGGCGTTGATGACGGGTATGAGATTCTTGCCGTCGGGTCTTCCCATTGCCCCGCCTGGGAAGAAATCGTTCTGGGGGTCGATGAGAAGTAGGGCTGACTGTCGGTCAGGTTGGGGAATTGAGGATGGGGACCCGGAGTCAGAGTCTTTGGAGAGTTTCATCTTGTTGCGAGTGTTCTAGGGCATTACAAGTGTCGTCAGGGTACGTTGAGAACTCTACCTCACCTGGCCTCTCCTTACA
>JAOUQB010000565.1 GCA_029879555.1 Nitrospirota bacterium
CAGGAGATACGGAATCTTCCGAACATATTTGGCTTCTCCAAGACTGCTAAAACTCTCAAAAAGCTCAAAGACGGTCCCTGCCTTACTGGGCTTGCCCGCTCCTCCAGCCGTCACGGGCGTATCAAACGCCACCCCTCCCGCAATGACCGAGACCAACGACTCAATTTTCACATCGATTCCTTCCGCTCCGACGGACGCTTCAATTCCGCTTCTCTGCCAAAATCGACTGGTATCCTGCACCAGCGCGTCATGAGGCGCGTGAATAAACACATCAATGAACACGCTTTGATTGTCGTTGGCTAACTGATGACCTAAAATGCGCCCGACCTTAATCCCTCGTAGGAACACCGGCGCGCCCGGATAGCAGGACCCCAGACTTTCCGCAATCAATTGATATTGAGTGCCTTCTTCAAACACTGTCACCCCGGGAGGGTCATCCAATCCCATGAACGTTCGCGCCGGTTCCCCTGGCCGAGGATCCGCATCAATATAAGCCCCGGAAACCAACGTCTCAAGACCGGAGATTCCACTAAACCCGACTCGCGGGCGAACCACCCAAAACTTTGTGTTGGAGGTCAAATGGGATTCAGTTTCCTTTTGCATTTTGGCCGTCACCATCACCTGCGAAAGATCTTCGCTAATTTCGACCGTCTCGACGGTTCCCACATCAACGGCTTTATATTTAATCTTCGTTTTACCCGCCTCTAGACCTTCCCCATTATTGAACGTAATCGAAATCGTGGGGCCCATTTCTGAAAAGGTCTTATAGGCCAACCAGCCACCGATCACGGCCGCAACCAACGGAATGATCCACACGAGAGAAAATCCCCCGCGTGAGGCTACGACCACTTCTGGGAGTTCATCAAACGATGATCGATCGTCAGGCTCGTTGATCATGTCGTTGGTCCACCACATCCCACATTAATCGAGGATCAAAGCTCATCGCCGCGAACATCGTCAAGACAACCACTGCGGCAAACGAAGTCGCCCCAGCGCCTGGTTCGACGGTCGCAATGGCTTCCAATCTCACTAGGGCCACTAGAATCGTAATCATAAAGATGTCGATCATCGACCATCGTCCCACCGCTTCAGTGATTCGGTATAATATCGTTCGTTGCTTTGGATGCCAATGCCATCGATACTGGACCGACGCCACGAGATAGGTTAAACCAACCAGCTTAATCAAGGGAACGATAATACTCGCAAAGAACACGAGGACTGCCAGCGGCCACCATCCACTCGCGATCAATGACTGCACCCCACTCAAAATCGTATCAGGCTCACCTTTCCCGAACGAGATGACGGTCATCACAGGATACACGTTGGCCGGAATATATAATATATAGGCTGCGACAATCAGGGCCCACGTTCGAGCAAGACTATTCGGTTTTCGAAGGGAGAGCTTTGCGCCACACCGTAGACAGATTGCATGACCCTTGATCAATCGATGCGGAACACGACTCACCAGTCGACAGGTTGGACAACTGACTAGTGCCGCTTGGGCTGCCGTCATTGGCGTCTTCCCCTCGCCACAGCATCCAATCGTTCCCAGACATCATGGGGGTTCAACGCGGCACCAGCCGCCGCCATAGCAATGAGCAAGGCCGCAAAGGAATAGAGAGCAGCCCCAGGAACAATGGTCGCAAAATCACTGAGTTTCACCATCGCCACAATCACCCCCAACATATACACATCGACCATAGCCCAGGGGTGCAACGTCTCCACAATTCGAAAGATACGAGCCGCAGACCATGGACGCTGATTCAACTTTAAGGGCACCAAAACATATAACATTCCAACAATTTTTAACAGTGGAACGACCACGCTCACCAGTAGCACGAGAATAGCCACAGCCCACATATCTTGAACAAACAATGCCTGTACCCCAGAAAACAACACACTTTCTTGCACGCGTCCTTCATATTTAAATGTCATAAAGGGAAACACATTGGCCATGAAAAATAAGATCAACGCGGTTAAGGAAAAAACCAACGTGTCATCCAGGCTGCTGCGTTTTTTTCGATAGAGTACGGCCCCACATCGTGAACAGGTTGCCCGTTGGCCTTCGCGCAATAGGCGTTGCCGATGCAACAAGTCACAATCCTGGCAGGCTATAACAGTCAAATTTGAAGATCTATTCATGGGCCCTGTGTGGGCATG
>JAOUQB010000077.1 GCA_029879555.1 Nitrospirota bacterium
GAACCTCGCCTCTTTCCCCATCTGAAGGTCCTCGAAAATTTACAATACGGATGGAAACGCACAGACCAATCCAAGCGCCGCATCACCCTCGATCAAGTCGTTCAAGTCTTGGATATCGAAAAGCTGCTTGAACGGCGCCCTAGCGCATTATCAGGAGGCGAACAACAACGAATTGCGATCGGTCGTGCCTTATTAACCAGCCCACATCTTTTGCTCATGGATGAACCACTCAGCTCTCTAGATCTTCCACGAAAACGGGAAATCCTTCCATTTCTCCAACGTCTGGATTCAGAATTTCACATTCCCATCGTCTACGTGAGCCACGACCTGCATGAAATCGTCGAGTTGGCAAAAACCGTGATCTTACTGAAGGAAGGGAAAGTAGTGGGGAGCGGACCGATTGAGGAGATTTTCTCGAAACTAAATCTTCGACACCTTATCCCAGAAAATCATCTCGGAGCACTGGTCGACACGATAGTCGTCGAGCAAGATCAAGAGTTCGGCCTCACCAGGCTGGCCTTCTCTGGTGGGCACCTCTCTGTCCCCCACCACCATCAAAAGATTGGAGATCGACTCCGCGTGCAAATTCTTGCTAAAGACGTGAGTCTTATTTGCAGTCCGCCCTCATTTCAAACCAGCGTCCTCAACCTTCTAGAAGCCACCGTCGTAGAAATTGGAGAGGTCAACACTGAGCACCCCTTTGTCGATATCAAACTGGATATCGGATGTCCTCTTCTCGCCACCATTACCCGCAAATCATTAACCACCCTCAAACTCCATCCCGGGCAACGGGTCCATGCCCAAATTAAAGCCGTGGCTCTCAGTCCAGGCACCCATCATTAACCATTTCTTACACGGTTTTTCAGAGAATATGGACAAAAAGCCATATTCGAAGGCAACACATCCAGAGGCACATAGCCTTGAAAAGGCCATGGGACTGGTTGAAAAATTCGCTCGTCTACACGCTTGCGCGCCAAAACGCTTCAACACGTAGACGCAAAACCGCTTTCATTCTTCGCCACCATATCGACAAGGTACGCACCGCGAAGGCAAAGAACGCAACTGAAAGATTTCTTCAATAGGTCTTGATAAAGAAGACGGGGATGAGGCGAGACAAGATAATAGCTCTAGCGAATTGAGCTTAGGCTTCGTACCGCATTCGAGTTCCATGTTGGTGGGAGAGGAGAATTTCTTGTGCACTCAGTTCTTTCGGGAACAACGTGCCAGAAATATGCGTGCCATGAATGCTGGCTCCGTGTAAATTGCATTGAGAGAGATCGACCCCGCGGATATCCGCCTGACGGAAATAACTCCCACGAAAATCCACTCCAGTGACTTCCATTCCCCGAAGATCCACAGTCCGAAAATCGCAATTGGTGAGGTCCGGTTTTTCGCCTCCCTCGAACCGGGCATTAAATTCAGTGATCTTTCCGTCTCTGAGCAGTAAGTACATCGGGTCAGTTGAAATTTTTGGCTTCACTGGTGACGTCCTTTTCCTCTTCTTGGTTCAGTGAGAATCATGATGCAAGGACTCTCAGAAGATAAATTGAAGACCTGTGAATAGTATCGACAGCATAAGAGGCAGACTAAAGGAGATTGGCAAGAAAAGAGATCAAACTCCCCTACT
Organism: Nitrospirota bacterium; assembly: GCA_029879555.1. GTDB lineage: Bacteria > Nitrospirota > Nitrospiria > Nitrospirales > UBA8639 > Nitrospira_E. The sequence continues at coordinate 1,628 of JAOUQB010000077.1, forward strand.
CCTTGATAGCCTCATTCAGGTTCATTTCTGTGAAGGAGACATTATCTCGGTGATTGGCGATCATAAAAACGAAAGCTCAATCGTCGCGTTCCGACCCCACACCCATAGGTGAATTTTTCAACAGCAAGTGGTGCTGGCCTTTTTCCCCATGACAACAATTTTTCCCATGAGGGAGGAGAGTGGAGAAATTGAGGTGAGAGTCTCAGAAGCTATTAATTTCTGCCGGCCATTTTCCGAATGATAAAAATACGGATCTTTTCCTAAGTGAGGGAGCACGCTCTGGCATGGTGAGGCTGAGAAAGACAAGGACAGCTGGTCGATAGTTGAATCCAGTTGAGAAGGGATAGCCGGATGCCAAAACGAACGAACCGGCTGCATGCCTCTCAATTCTAGGGATTTCTTCAAAGCCCCTGCCCCAAAGACTATGCGGAGATTCGAAGTTCCGACTGATTGAAAAAAGTGAGCATGAGGTTCGTAATGAAGAGCCTCGCAGGTTGAAATGTTTGACCGGTACGCTCAAGCCCATATGAAAAACGTTCCATTGGTGTCCACTGATGTGGGAGCCAGTTGACCATCATGAATAATTGGGAGTTTGTTTTATGCTAGTTATCCTTGGATACATTGTGATTATTATTTCTGTCTTTGGCGGATTTGCATTGGCTGGCGGACATGTCGCTTCGCTGTGGCAACCGGTTGAAGTCCTCATGATCGCGGGTGGGGCCATCGGAGCCTTCGTGGTGGGAAATTCCAGCAAAGCCATTAAGGCCACCTTGAAGAATTTGCCTGGGGTGTTTAAAGAAACCCCCTATAATAAAGCCATGTACATGCAATTAATGTCCCTACTCTACACCATATTAATGAAGGTCAAAAAAGAAGGCATGCTGTCAATTGAAGGGGACGTGGATAACCCAAAACAGAGCGACCTCTTCAAGAAATTTCCCCTTATTCTTGGAGATCATCATGCCATTGAATTTATCACGGATTATTTACGGTTGATGGTTGGTGGCAATCTTAATTCTATGGAAATTGAAAATTTGATGGATTGTGAATTGGAAACACACCATCAGGAGGGAGAAGTGCCCATTCATACTGTGGCAAAGCTGGGAGATGGATTGCCGGCTTTTGGTATTGTTGCGGCAGTTATGGGTGTCGTTCATACCATGGAATCCGTCCATCTCCCCCCCGCTGAGCTGGGTATATTGATTGCGGCAGCACTCGTGGGAACCTTCTTAGGCATTCTCCTGGCTTACGGATTTATTAGTCCATTGGCGGGAAAACTGGAACATCGCCTTCATGAATCAAGTAAATTGCTTGAGTGCATCAAAGTCACGCTTTTGGCAAATCTTAACGGGTACTCCCCCGTATTGTCTGTTGAATTTGGCAGGAAGGCATTATTCTCAACTGAGCGCCCATCCTTCCTGGAACTGGAAGAGCATATCAGCAAAAGTAAATCCTAATCACAACACCCCCTTAGACCCTTAGAAATACATCTAACAACCCAAAGGTATACATGGCGCAAGAATCATTTCAACAACCGATTGTCATCAAAAAGATCAAAAAAGTTGTGGGTGGTGGCCATGGCGGTGCGTGGAAAATTGCCTATGCTGACTTTGTGACAGCCATGATGGCGTTTTTTTTGTTGATGTGGTTATTGGGATCAGTAGATGGTGGAAAATTAGTCGGGATTGCTGAATATTTCAAAACTCCATTAAAAGTGGCCATGGGTGCTCCTGGCACCGGCGATGCGACAAGTATCATGGATGGTGGGGGAAAAGATTTATCGCGTTCGACGGGTCAAGTGCAACAAGGAGCGACAGAGCTCATCACTAAAAAGATCACGCCTGAGACGGCCGCTAAAGCCGAACGTGCGCGACAAGAGATCGCTCAGCTGAAGGAATTAAAAGGGAAAATTGAACAAGCCATTGAATCTAATTCGACCTTACAAAAATTCAAAAAACAACTCCTGTTGGATATCACAGCAGAGGGCTTGCGCATTCAAATTGTTGATGCACAAAACCGTCCCATGTTTTCGAGTGGGCGAGCAGACTTACAACCCTATACACGAACGATACTCCATGAAATTGGTGAAACCCTGAATAGCGTGCCCAATAAAATAAGCCTGGCAGGACATACGGATGCGACCCCGTTTCCTTCTGGCCATACAGGGTACAGTAACTGGGAATTATCAGCAGATCGAGCGAATGCCTCGCGTCGAGAGCTGGTTACGGGTAAGATGGATCCCGAAAAAGTCCTCAGAGTCGTGGGGCTCTCTTCCGCCGTCTTATTTGACAAGAAGGACCCATACAATCCCATCAATCGTCGCATAACAATTACCGTGTTGAACCAAGAGGGTGAAAAAGCGATCACCAAAGATAGTGGCGGTCAAGATATGGTCATCAAAGCGGGTATGTAGACGGAGCGAGGCAGTTGAGTTCTTAGAAGACAATGATGCGTTTGTTCTCCTCAATAGGCCGCTCCCCGGCATTGCTCGCATTCCTCACACAACTCCTTGCTTTAGCTGCACTCTTTCCACTATTCATCATATTTTCAGAGCAAAACATCAGTCTCTTTGGATGGGCCATCCTGCAAGGGATGGTCGCAGCCCTGGTCAGTCTTCGACTTAACATGGCGCGCTGGTGGATAGTCATCCACTTATTATTTATGCCGGCAGTGACGGCAACACTGGCACTGAGCTTGCCGCCGCTTTGGTTTGGTCTGGTATTCCTCGTCTTGGCATTAATGTATGGAAAGACTTACCAGACGCAAGTCCCGCTGTATCTTTCAAGTCAAGAAGCTACAAAAGCACTGAGTGCCATGCTACCTCAACAACAGCATTTTTCATTTATGGATCTGGGTAGTGGATGCGGGGGCTTACTGAAAACGCTCAGTCACCTGCATTCAAACGGAAGCTATTATGGCATTGAAGCCGCACCATTACCCTACTTGGTGAGTACGGTACGGAAGATACTGAGTGCATCAAAATATTCCATTCAATGGGGTGATTTTTGGAAAGACGACCTGGCACAGTATGATGTCGTGTATGCCTATCTTTCTCCCGTTCCAATGCAGCGATTGTGGGAAAAAGCCCGTCAGGAAATGCAACCTGGCAGCCTGTTGATCAGCAACAGCTTTATCATTCCAGGCGTCTTGCCAGAGAAAAGTATCCAACTCAATGATTTCCCTGGTTCAACGTTATATATGTGGCGAATATAGGTAAGGTTTATTGGAACACATAGTGGTTCTTCCTATTATGATTGGTGCCTAATGTCAGGCCTTACCAGCCCTAAGTTGGCTGAAGGTTTCCTTCCCTAAATACCGTTCAAGTTTTTCACTGAGATCGGTTGAGAGACTCTCCATCGAGGCGATGCGGCAGAGTTGAGCTTCCATTTTGGTTTGTAAATCCATTCGATGTTGTCTGAACTTTTCAAAGGCTCCCACCATTCTGGAGGCCACTTGGGGATTTTTTGCATCCAGCTCCATGAGAAAATCCACAACAAATTTATAGCCTGATCCGTCCTCAGCATGAAATCCGTTGGGGTTGGCCTGAGCGAAGGTTCCATACAGTGCTCGCATTCGGTTCGGGGTGGGGTGTTGAAAGACTTCATGTTCTTTCAGGTCTTTCACGATCTGGAGAATATCCTCGGTCTGTGATCTTGCAAAAGCCCCTACCCACTTATCTACGACTAATGCATCATTTACGAACTGATAATAAAAATGCTGGGAAATGCCGTCTCGATATGTTTGAGCCTCATCCATATTGATGATAATCGTTAGCGCAGCATAGCGGTCCGTCATATTATGGGCTTGGCTATATTGCCTGACGGCCAGCTTAGCTACTTCAGCATCTCCTGAATACGACAAATACCCGAGCGCGGTGTTTTGTAGGCTGCGGCGACCCCCATCGGCACGCTCATATGCCTTACCGGGATCATTATTGGTGTGGTACATCTCGAGAAATTCTTTGTGAAGTTCACGTCCAAGTTTTTCTAGAAAGGCCTTGCGTACGGCCAGGATCGCGTGGGGATCAATGACGTCTCGCTTGGGAGCAAGTTCCTGATAGACGGGCAGACTGAGGGCCAAGCTCATGAGTTCCTGATCCATATCAGTCCGTTGCAGAAGACGACGAAACGAATCCAGCACATCGTCGCCAACCAGAATGTCTTGTCCAGATTCATAGCGGTTAATCTGCTCCATGAGCTTGGTGGTCAGGAATCGGTTCCCGGCCTCCCACTGATTGAACCCGTCGCGATCATGAACCATCAGATGCCGCAATTGGTCATCGGTGTAAGAGGCATCGAGATTGACCGGGGCGGAAAAATGGCGGAACAGCGATGGGACAGAATCAGGCGGGACATGCTCAAACGTAAACGTCTGCTTTGCTTGAGTCAGCTCCAGGACATCCTGCACGACATCTTCACCAGCAGGACTCACCAACCCAAATTTCACGGGAATGTGTCTGGGTTGACCGTTTGACTGATTGCTAATGGTGGGAACAATCTGTTCCAGCGTGAGCATGAACTGTTTCGTCGCCTTATCAAATAACCAATGGGCTTTCACTTCCGGCGTACCGGCTTCTGTATACCAGAGCATGAACTGACTCAAGTCACGACCCGAAGCCTCCTCCATACAGTGCACCCAGTCTTCAACGGTGACCGCTTGCCCGTCGAAACGATCAAAATAAAGATCCGAGGCTTTGCGAAACGTCGCCTTCCCCAATAAGGTATGCAACATGCGATTGAGCTCGGCCCCTTTGCTGTAGACCGTTGCGGTATAGAAGTTATTAATGGTGACAAATTGATTCGGGCGTGGTGGATGGGCCATGGGCCCCGCATCTTCGGGAAATTGACTCATGCGCAAGCTTCTGACGTTGGCAATGCGATTCACGGCTTGTGACCCCATATCACCAGAAAATTCCTGATCCCTAAAGACGGTCAAGCCTTCTTTTAAACACAACTGAAACCAGTCACGACAGGTGACACGGTTGCCCGTCCAGTTGTGAAAATATTCGTGCGCAATCACCCCTTCAACGCCCTCATAATCAGCATCGGTGGCGGTGTCCGGATGCGCCAACACATACTTGGTGTTAAAGACATTCAACGATTTGTTTTCCATAGCCCCCATATTAAAATCATCCACGGCCACAATATTGAACAGGTCGAGGTCATATTCACGGCCATAGACCTCCTCATCCCATGTCATCGATTTTTTCAGCGAGGCCATGGCATGATCGAGTTTATCGAGGTCTTTTGCATCAGCATAAATACACAACGCCACCTGACGACCACTCGCCGTCACGAAGGTATCGTCAATGCAGGCTAAATCCCCTCCGACCAAGGCAAACAAATAACTGGGCTTGGGGAATGGGTCTTCCCATACCGCATAATGACGTCTTTCATCCATTGGCCCATGATCGACGAGATTGCCATTAGACAGAAGGACAGGAGCCGCAATTTGATCGGCGATAATCTTTGTAGTGTACGTCGCCATATTATCCGAGCGGTCAGGGAAAAACGTGATTCGCCTGAACCCTTGAGCCTCACATTGCGTACACCAATTCCCGCTTGATTTATACAAGCCGTCAAGTGCCGTATTCTGTTCAGGATGAATTCTGACGAGAGTCTCTAGGGTCAGGGTATCTTGTGTGGGTTGAAGAGAAAGGGACTTTTGGTCAACGACGTAACCATCCGTCAGATTCACCCCCTTGGGGAGAGCCACGTCATTCAGCTTCACCTCCAGCAATTCTAGTTCTTCGCCATCTAGAACAAGCGGGTTCTGATGTGAGCCATTCTTCTTCACCTGTAATTTGGCGCTAACAAATGTCTCTCCCTCGCGCAAATCAAAGATCAAGTCAACATGCGTCACCCAATAATCCGGTTGTTGATAATCTTTTAGGTACGTCACTGTATTTGTTTCAGACACGGCATCATCTCCTCTTTATCATTCATCTTCGCTTCCTGCCCAAAGCATCTTATGGCATTGTCACCATAACCAGCCCCACACGCAATAGAATATATTTCCAGAACGATGCCACCACCTCTCAAAGCTCAATAGTCACCCCCTCTCCCCTCACACTCCAAGCTAGTACCTTCTAAAGCACACTTCTAACAACTATTAAACCGGCAACTTAATAAGTTGCCGGTTTAATATAATTGGTTTGGAAATAATCTCAAAGCACCTCGTAAATTTACACGTTCATCTAAACCTCATGCCAAAAACGTTGCAATAAGTTGGTTTAAAGATCTGTCAAAGGAACACATATTTAAAATGCATGAACTTCGAAAAATTCTGGAGAATTATGGGATTCAAGTAAATATTATTCCAACAAATCGACCTGGATACATTGTTTATGAGGACAGATATCAAGTAGCGGCCGAACCCTTCAGCGATACTCCTACATAAATTAGATATTAATTGTCGCGCGAGCAATAAGGCTCAATACCCCTTTTACCCTTCCTTTCCCCTAACGACACCTGCTGCCTAGCCCAGGAACAGACGCTCAAATCAATCGACAGACCTTGTTTGGTCTTTGTTGTGGCTCAGGATAAACTCCGTGAATTGGTCCGTTTTCTGTTAGATGTCCTGGATTCATTCCATTGCACAATGATTAAGCGACCTTTACTCCCTGGCCTTGTGGCGTGGCCGAGCAGTGCAGCCGATACCGGAGAAAAGGCGGGCACTGTTTGAGCCCTTCGACAAGACTCAGGCCAAGCTCCGCGAGTTTGCCCGCCGCCGGAGTCGGCGAACCGCGGAGGGCATCCGAAGGACCATGCCACGGCCAACATGGTTTTGCCCACTTTTGCCGAAACAAAAGTGGGTCGGCTGCCGGGCCGAAACCCGGCAACATCAAGCTTCATTTGGCACCATCTGGAGTTTAACGCCAAAAAAAGCCTTACCCTCACCCCACCCTCTCCCTTAAAGGGCGAGGGATTTGAATGCAAAAATGAAAACCTCAGATGGTGTCTCGATAAAAAACGTTGTAAAAAACAGAGTCAGATTAGGAGGGCCTGATTAAGAGAA
>JAOUQB010000078.1 GCA_029879555.1 Nitrospirota bacterium
CATTCCGGCCACACCACCTAGGAGAGTACCCATGCAATTTTTCAAAGGGGTGGTGTTTTCGGAAGGCTTGGCTCTATGGGTTGAATTTTTCTACAAGTTTGGCGTGAAATTTCATCCAAAAGGGTTTTTCATTGCGATCCCCCTGTACTTTATCTATCTTTGTCTGTTGCACCGAATATTCGGGTTGTTCAAGAAGAAACGATTCCTGTGGCTGATCGGAATCGCCCTAGGCGGAATGGCGGGTCTCTTATTGGAATGGTTTCTGGTGGGGAATTCTCCCTGGAACAAACCAGCGGTCTTTCAATCAGGCCAATTGCTGTTTCATGGGGCTTACCCCATTCTCGGATATCTAGTAGCCCATACAGTTGTTGCAGATCGATTACGCAATCGTCTGTTTATTTATATGGTGTTCGCTTCCGGGATCACCTCTATCGGATTTTTCCTTAGCGATCCCAATCTCAAAAAGCTCTGGCTCCTGTTTCTTCCACTCATGGCCTTCCTCGGCCTCTATTACTTTATCTATGAATTGGCAACAAGACGCTCTCAATCTTCAACGGCTGCAAGCATGACACGGGTTAGATAAACCCCCAAGACGCCTACCCATTCTTGGCTTCCCCCTGCCAGAGCATGTCATATCCTAGTTCCATGCTGTCCGAACACATGGTCGCGACCGCCGCAAAGGTTTTATTGAAGACTTCATCGGCATGGGATTGTTCGTGTTCTTCGAACGACTTCCAATAGGTCACAATCACATAATGCTCATCAGCCGTCTTGGCCGGATTCATGGAGCCTTCCTCCGAGACAAACCCCGAAAACTTAAACACCTGCCCCGCAAGAAATCCCCCTTGATCACCGCCGTAAGTCTGCTTGACGACCATGCACATTTTGCCCACCGCCAGTTCGAGCTGATCGAACTTGACCCCAGGTTTCAGCTTGACCGTATTGAATAACATTTTTGCCCCAAAGGGGATCGAAATTGGTCCAAACATCACAACCTCCTACTTGTGTCATACAACCGAACGTTTGACACATCATCAGAATAAAGAAAATGAAATCCCATGATTGACCTAATATAGCACTGCCTCATCAGAAAATAACCATCCCCTTAGCCGCTCTCAGTAAGCAGCGGGCATCGCATGAACACTATCTCTTTGGCTCTGAACCGAATTGATGTATTGTAGATAATAGTACGAAGGAACTGTTCAATCTAGAAGGGGCTTAACAGCAAGAGGCTCTCAGAAGCGAGAAAGAAACCGGAAGGTGTAATACAGGAAAGAAAATTTCTCAAAAATCCAAGCAACTCTTACACGTGAGATCTCGAATTTTCAGATATTCTCTTTGGAAAGTTTTTGAAATATTTTAACTAACTTTTCTTGAAGGGCTTGTCCCGAAAACGGCTTGACCAAATAATCTGATACGCCCGCTTGGACCGCCTCCATAATATTGTCCATTTTGGCCTCGGCAGTGATCATAAGCACCGGAATGGCTTGAAGCGTTGGATCGGCGCGCATGCTTCGCAACAGCTCAATTCCACTCATGACCGGCATGTTCCAATCTAACAACACCAATCCAAATCCTCCCGATTTCAATTTTTCCAGCGCCTCCTCTCCATTCAAGGCCTCATGGATATTCTTATACCCAATCTCTAGGAGGGCTCGTTTGACGATATTACGCATACTCATCATATCGTCCACAACCAGCACTTTACGGGAAAGGTCGAGTTTGGGCATGAGCCCTCCGTGTTTACATTCATCTTATCCGATAAGGCCGCTTGTGCAAAGGGAAAGAGCAAATGGTTCACTTTTTCTAGACATCATCACCTGCCCCTCACAGGTCCACCCTCAGACTTTCCGCATTTTCCAAGGGGAAACACCCCCTCTAGAATAGTCTCACGATTCCGATACAGGTAGAATGAGACACACACGCAGTCGAACGATTCACTTGGACTGATATACGTTCAACTCGATCACCACGATCAGACTTGCCCTCTCTCAGGCAAAGGAGAAGCTATGTTCATTAGTAACATTGAAGACATTCCTGGAAAAACCATCACCACCTGTTATGGCATTGTGTCGGGTAGTACCGTTCGTGCCAAACATGTGGGCCGCGATATTTTTGCCGGCATTAAGAATATTTTTGGCGGAGAATTAAAGGCCTACACGGAATTGCTAGGAGAATCACGGGATGAGGCTTTGGAGCGGATGAAATCTCAGGCACAACAATTAGGAGCCAACGCCATCGTCAACGTCAGATTTTCCACGTCATCCGTGGCTGCAGGAGCCGCCGAAATTTATGTCTATGGCACCGCCGTCACGGTGGAGTAGGTATCATGGAAAGCCTCATCATTTTTCTCGTTTTATTATCTCTGGGCTATGTGTTCGGGAAAATGTCGGAAAATCGGCATTATCGATCTATTCATGCAAGAGAACAGGCCCTCGTCACATTGCCAACCACCTCTAGCAAAAAACCGATTGGCAACTCGGCTCCCATCCATCACGCGGAATTGGTGCATGGCCATGTGGTGATTTCAGTGGATTACTTCAAACAAATGCTCGCCGGATTACGGAATATTTTTGGTGGCACCATTCAATCCTATGAAACCCTCTTGGATCGAGCGCGACGGGAAGCCATTCTCCGCATGAAAGAACGTTGCCCGACCGCTGATCAAATTCTGAATCTCCGCATTGAAACGTCTTCTATTTCCAAAGGCGATGTCGGCGACCGGATCGGGTCGATTGAGGTCTTGGCTTATGGCACTGCCATCTCCTTCGAATCGTCTTCCCAGAATCATCTCGAGTGAAATACCAACCGTCCCTCCCGGAGCATAACGACAATGTCTCGCACCAACATCCGGTGCGCGAATTTTTTATACTCATGGCCGGCGTATTGTCCTTCGTACTCATCGGCTATTGGGTTCTCGGCTTAGTTGTAGATGTGGCCGTCGACTATCTCTCTCCTGAACAAGAAGCCCAACTTCATCATACACTTGATATCGATTGGGATATGGGAGAAGAAGTGAAGCCGGACGAACAAGCCAAACTCCAAAAGCTGGTTGACTCTCTCAAGCCCTGCCTCGCTCTGCCTTATCCCATCACTGTCAGCCTCGTGAAATCCGACATCGTCAACGCCATGGCCGTACCCGGCGGGAAAATGGTGGTCTTTTCAGGGCTGTTAGATGCCGTGTCTTCGACCAACGGGCTTATATTTGTCCTCGCCCATGAATTGGGGCATTTTAAAAATCGCGATCACCTTCGATTAATGGGAAGAGGCATAGTCCTGACTATTCTCGCTATGCTAACGCTTGGAGGAGATTCGGGGTTTTCTGATATCCTCGCCTCGACCATCAACATTCGCACGGCCAAATATTCCCAGACTCGAGAAAGCCAGGCTGACCGAACGGCCCTGCAAGCACTTCAATGTCATTTTGGCCATGTCGGTGGCGCCACCGAACTTTTTGAAAGTCTGCAATCAAGGGGAAAAGGGATTGACCTTGGACTCACTCACTATTTTGATAGCCACCCCGAACTCCAACAACGCATCGATGACCTCAATCGCCTATCCCATGAACTAGGTTATGCTGTACAAGACACTCAAGAACTCATAGAACCATAAAATTTTTCGAGTTTACATAACAGAAGTGCGATTACCAAAATCATAGCCACACGTTTGACCACGCTCGCGTCAGTCTCTATTAAAAAGACAACACATGGCCATATCCTGGAACAAGATCATAAATGATCTCAACGCAGAGTTGGCGCAACTCACGTTCAATGCTCCAGTCACCCATATCTATAATCCCCTTGAGTATGCCCGTCAGGCTCACGATCAATTCACCCGGCAATATGGGGCCGACAAGAAAGAAGCGATATTTTTGGGCATGAATCCCGGCCCCTATGGAATGGCCCAAACCGGTGTGCCATTCGGCGAAATCACCCATGTTCGTGACTGGCTTGGGATCACAGGTCCGATTGATCGCCCGCAGCTGGAACATCCCAAGCGACCCATTCAGGGATTAGATTGCCCGCGGAGTGAAATCAGCGGACAACGGTTGTGGGGATTTTTCAAAGAAACGTTTGGCACACCCGAAGCCTTCTTCAATCGTTTCTTCGTCGTCAATTACTGCCCATTGGTCTTTATGGAAGAGTCGGGCAAGAACCGAACTCCAGATAAACTTCCAACAAATGAACGCGAGGTCCTTTTTGCGATCTGTGATCTGGCCCTGACGCGCATAGTGGATCGCCTTCAGCCCAACCTCATTATCGGCGTGGGGAAATTTGCCACCGACCGAGCCAAAGCTGCCCTTATTGACCGTCATATTCCAATTGGGACAGTCCTACATCCAAGCCCTGCCAGCCCAGCAGCCAATCGTGGGTGGGCGAAAGCAGCCGAGACACAGCTCAACGCCATGGGACTCCGCCTACCCTAGCTACTGATCATCACGAAGAACTGCCTAGCCCATCAACGTCCAATCGGGTCTTAAATGCGGCCGTTTACCACAAGTACGTTAACGTCCACGGGAATACCTGCGTCGGAATTGCGTTGACAAATATCTAAAAACTTACCAGAATTGCCTCATCAATCTATCGTTGCTTACTGACCGGCAGAACACGAGGAAAAACGGACGCTATTTTTCAGGAACACCTCTCATGGGAAATTCTTACCAAGGTCGGCCCAAATTACGACGGCTGCAAAAACCAGCCGTCGACAAACCGGTTGATCAAATCCTCAAAGAACTCCGCCCCAAGCCTTCCTCCTCCAGCAACAGCACCTACCGGGAACAATCCCTGAAGATTCACGGGCTCATCTGCGCCAAATGCGCTAGAGAGTTCGATAGCAAGACGAGACATCTCTTGACGGTGCATCACAAAGACGGCAATCACCACCACAATCCCCCGGACGGGTCGAACTGGGAAAACCTGTGCACCTACTGTCATGATGATGAACACAGCCGAGGCCTCCTGGGTGATTACATGCGGAAGGCCAAAGAAGACAAGGCTTAAGGAATCTGGCTACAATCCATCAACGAAACAAGACCCATTTATTACGCTCGAACATATTTATTGGAAGGTTGATCATTCTATGCTGAGAAAAAAATCACTTATCGGGATGCATGGCATCTACGTGGTCGTTGAGGACCTGGGGCCTGAACTGAAGGGTGTCGTGACTCGGATTGAATTACGCAAACGGGTGGAACTACAACTTCTGACGGCAGGCATTCGTCTCGTCAAAAAGGTGGAGGCAGCCAAATTGCCCGGTGAGCCATATTTGTATCTTAATATTGCCGCTCTCCCGTTGGGACCCAAGCGCTATGCCTGTCGTATCGATTTAGAAGTCCACCAACTCGTCGCTCTCGTGCACCATTCCGCGAGCGGACATGCCAGCACCTGGGAACAAGGCGTCGTGACAACCGGTGGCGTCAAAACCATTTACGATAATGTCGACGCTCTCGTCTTCGATTTTATTTGTGATTATCTGGCGATGAATCCCAATCGATAGCCTTAGGTACTTTGCCACTGAGACTCAAATCACAGGGGCCATACTGTGCCCCCTCTCACAGCTTCCCATAATAATTCTGATGGAGATTTGACGTGTATGCGCCAATCATGAGAAAACGAGGCTTGTTCACATATCTAGCCTCAAAGGAGAATACTCATGGCAAAAGCGCGTGCCCGTCACATTTTGGTCTCAACAGAAGAAGCCTGCAACACCTTGAAAACACAGATTGAAGGCGGGGGAGATTTTGCTGCCGTCGCCAAAGAACATTCCACCTGCCCCTCAGGCAAACAAGGTGGAGATTTGGGTGAGTTTGGCCCAGGACAAATGGTGAAAGAATTTGATCAAGTCGTGTTTAGCGGCGAACTCGGTAAAGTCCATGGCCCGGTCAAAACACAGTTTGGCTATCATCTCCTAGAGATTACCAGCCGTACGCCATAACCTCATTGATGATTGACGGCAAGAGCACCACCATGAGGTGATGCTCTTGCCTTTTGTATTCTTCTCAATACCTATCCCCCGAAAACTTTCTGCACTCCTCTCTCTAGAATTTCCTCTTTCCCCGAAAGAGTTTGGCACGCGGATTCCCCTTCGTGTAGACTGGTTTTTTTCATCTTCACAACGCAAACTGTTTAAACCATGAACATCCTTCCCACACCACACAAAGCCTCTCAATTCAAAAAACTTTTACTATCTCCACAGCTTGAATTTATTTGTGAAGCCCACAATGGCCTCAGTGCCAAAATTGTGGAAGAAGCGGGATTTTCTGGTATTTGGGCGAGTGGCCTGTCCATTTCTGCGCAATTTGGGGTCCGCGACAACAACGAAGCCAGTTGGACCCAGGTTCTGGACAATCTGGAATTTATGTCCGATGCCACCCGGATTCCCATTTTGCTTGACGGCGACACCGGCTATGGCAATTTCAATAATATGCAGCGCTTGATCAGGAAGTTAGAGCAACGGCACATCGCTGCGGTGTGCATTGAAGACAAACTGTTTCCCAAAACCAATAGCTTTCTCAAAGGTGAAGCCCAACCCCTGGCTGATATGGACGAATTTTGCGGAAAAATCAAAGCCGGGAAGGATGCACAATCTGATCCAGATTTCTGCATCATTGCACGAGTAGAAGCGTTTATTTGTGGGTGGGGGCTGGCGGAGGCCTTACGTCGAGCCGAAGCCTATCATCAAGCCGGGGCTGATGGAATCTTGATGCACAGCGCGTTAGCGGTTCCGGATGAAATTTTGGCCTTCAAACAGGAATGGGGCGATCGTTGCCCCGTAGTCATTGTTCCAACGAAATACTATGCCACCCCCACGGACGTGTTTCGACAACAGGGCATTTCGATGGTGATCTGGGCCAATCACATGCTCCGTTCCGCCATTGCCTCCATGCAAATGACCGCACGAACCCTGAAAGAGCAAGAAAATCTTCTGTCTGTTGAAGACAAGATCGTTCCCGTTTCCGAAGTGTTTCGCTTACAAGGTGCAGCCGATCTGCAAGAAGCCGAACAACGCTATCTGCCGAAAACTGCGGAACGCGCTGCGGCCATCGTGCTCGCCGCATCTCGCGGGGATGAATTGGGTGAACTCACCGAAGACAAGCCAAAAACCATGGTGTCCATCCGCGGGCTCCCAATCCTCGCGCATATTATGGATGCCTATAACTCAGTCGGCATCAAAAATATCAGCGTCGTACGTGGGTACAAAAAGGAAGCGGTCAATCTGCCTCATTTGACCTACGTGGATAATGACGATTTTGCGGTGACCGGTGAATTAGACTCCCTCTACAAAGCCCTTCAAGCGAAAGCTCACCACGATCACGACATCATCATTTCCTATGGGGACGTGTTGTTTAATTCCTATATTCCTCAAGCGCTGCTTCAGGAAAAAGACGACTTTGTCATTTTTGTCGACAGTGATTGGCAGGAGAAAACGCGGTATACCCGCCTCGGTGGATTTGCGGAATGCAGCGCCCCAAATTCTCGAAAGGCTTTTAATGCACAGATCCATCTCACGCAACTGGGAACCGATATCCAACCGGAAAAAATTCACGGCGTGTGGATGGGCTTTCTTAAAGTCTCGGCTTCGGGTGCCCGCCAGCTCCAAGAGCTACTGCCCACCCTTCTCGCGGTTCCAGGCAATCGCAAGGCCGGAATGGCCACGTTGTTTCAATCCTTACGACAACAGCAACAGCCCATTCGTGTGCTCTACACTGTCGGGCATTGGCTCGACATCAACAATTTGGATGATGTCATCCTGGCTGGTAGCTTTTAAGCGGCCATCCGGATCTCCTTCACCTCGTGTGTTATCCCAGAATTCAGTAAGGAACTAACCCATGAATCTTGCCAATCTGTCTCAAAAAGATTTCACAAAACTCGTGACGGCTCTTGTCGATGATCGTCTCTGTGAGCTCTTAGGTGACCCTGATTTAGGATTGCCGTTGGATGAAACGGTTCGGGCTCGACTCAAAGAATCGCTGGCTTCATCGGAACGGATGACTGGGGATGAGATTGCGGAACAACTCGGCCTCCGCTGGTAATCCCTCATGCCCTGGTATCGTGTCGCCTATCTGCCTGCCGTCCTCAATGATCTGCGCACGACCGAACGGCCTATGGCCCAGCGGCTCTTGGATAAAACTAAATGGCTGGCGTCTAATGCGGTGAACCTTCGTCACGACTCCATGCACCCCGACTTACCAGGCCTGATCCAATATGCCGTGGCTGACTGGCGTATTCTGTATTCCATTGATCGTGAAGAGCATATCGTGGCCATTCATCGGATCTGTACCCGTCGTGAGTTGTATCGACGGGCATCTTGATCATTGAATTGCATGAGAACAAAACCACTCGCCCCATAATCTCCCATTTTTCCGTGCCAACAATATTCCCGAGTAAGCCCTGGTGGATGACCAATTCTCAACTCGGATTCCAACAGCTCAAGGGATCGATTGGGAATATGTGTCGGCCGATTCTGTGCCTCTCGATCATGTTCATCCTACTTTCACCTCCGCCACTCCTGGGAGGCGTCTCTCCACAATTCATCTTTGAAGCCCCCGAAACCTTGGAGCCATTAGTTACCCATCTGAAAGAAATGAACCCAACCTCGCTTCAGCACGTGATGGACGTGATGGGCCTTCAACAACCAGGT
>JAOUQB010000079.1 GCA_029879555.1 Nitrospirota bacterium
TTTATAGCTTTTATATTGCAAAGGGACAAACAACAATTTGATGCCGCAGGTTAAAATGATAATGGCCAACCCATAATTATGGGTATAGTCATTGATAGAGCGCAGAACGGAAAAGAGTGGCTTGGCCACGAACTTGACCGGCGCAAAACTGTCATAAATAAACCACCCGAAATCAATCGTATCTTCCAACCCGTTTTCAAACGATTTCAGGACATCGAATTGTTTAGGCCCTGCGTATAAGCGGGCTTTATGGACCTGTCCCTCCGTCCCAATCGGTAAATTCAAGGCCGCGGATACCACACTTTCATTTTCCAGTTTTGCGACAAGGCCAGTGGCATCTTCGGGCATGAAGACACTGATGAAATATTTATCTTGGAGAGCTAACCATTTCACCGAGCCTTCTCGTCGAATGGTGGGGTCCTTTGCATCAGGCGATTCTTTGACTAATTCCTCGCCAATCATCCAGGCCGAGCCTAACAGCCCAATAAACCCTTGGCCCCACTCTACTAACCCGAAGTTGGTCCCTAAGACGAGGTCGAGTTTTTCAGAAATTCCCCGTGTGCGAATTTCCAGATCCACGACATATGAGTCGTAATGAAAGACAAGGATCTTTTCTACCCAGACCTCGGAATCATCCGAACCATAGGTGAACACCACCCTTCCCGTCGGATGTCTTTCATCCAACTCCTCAAAATCTTTCTCGACACGATAATGATTGTTCCGAAGGGTGGTGGTCAGTTCTTCGTGACCTTCAGACTTGAGAGTCAACGGTCCCGGATATTGTCCGTTGGGATACACCAATTGAACGGGAGCATGTTCCTCTGTTTGCGAAAGGAAGTTTTTTAATTCCCAAGAGGTGATCGCGGCTCCTTGGTTGGAGAGTCCGACGCGGACCAAGGGGGTTTCCACGAAAATAATTTCTTCATTCACGACGGCACTCTGATCGGTGACCAGTTCAGAGTGATCAGAAGAAATCGTGGGACTTTCTAGAGAGGAGTCGGAAGTGGATGAAGCGGAGTGATCCGTTCGAGGTTTTTCCGGAGAATCGGGTTGATGAATTTCTTCATCAATGATGGGTGAATTGGAAAACGGTGAGTAGCCCAATTGCTTGAGCAACAGGTCGTACCCAAAAATTATGCCGAGGGAAAGCACCAAGAATAGAACGACACGCTTTTCCATCTCGTTAGTCCTGGAGTCTCATACGCACTGGTGGCAATTTACAGGTGAATCTGAAGATCGAAAGGTTGAAGTCAGGGAACTGGATCCAATCCCCCGGAATGGAAGGGATGACACTTGAGGAGACGGCTCATTCCTAACCATAGACCTTTGAGTGACCCGTGCTTCTCAATGGCCTGCACCATATAGTGGGAGCAAGTCGGTTCAAAACGGCAACACACACCGAGAAATGGGGAAATTCCATATTGGTAGCCCCTAATTATTGTTTGCAAAATCTTGCTCATGTGATTTTTTTAGAATGGATCATTCCAATTTGTGTCAGCATCTTGGTCCACGCATGCTCTACGTCCTGAAACTTTGAACGAAGAATTTTGATCTTGGGATATGCGATACAGTGATGGCCGAAGGCCATATCGGAATGGGAAGCCCTTACCAGTTCTCGCGTAATCCGTTTGAGCCGATTCCTCGTGACCGCATTACCGACCCGGCGTCCCACAACCACTCCGACACGAGGACAGTCATCTTGAGGGGCCTGGCTATAGATGACAGTAAAAAACGGGTTCCGGATAACCGAACCCGTTGATTTCACCCCATCATATTCATGTTTCTTTTTTAGAAAAAACGGGGAGCCCTCCCATTCACACACTATTCATCAGAAACAGTGAGCTTGGCTCGCCCTTTTCGGCGACGGCGGGCAAGGACTTTGCGTCCATTTTTAGTGCTCATCCGCTTCCGAAATCCGTGGTCTCGTTTTCTCTTTAAATTTGAAGGTTTTCGCGATGTAAATGACATGATACGGTTCTCCTGTAGACCTTTTTCTTATGAACCCACCATTCTATGGGTGAAAGGGATGAGAGTCAAACGAATTTTTCCAATCTTTTCCTCGATATCCTGGAAAACGTTCGTTGACTGGGTAGGGGCGTGAAGATATAGTCGAAATTGATTTTCTTCTCATTTTCCCTCCAAAAGAACAGGATTCTCTGTGTTGCGATCCGTCAAAGGGATTAAGGATATCCTTCCCGATCAGGCCGCTCAGTGGCACCACATAGAGACAGTCGCTCGGACCCTGGCTACTCACTATGGTTTCTCTGAAATTCGGATTCCCATATTTGAATTTACTGAACTGTACGCCCGGAGCATTGGGGGAGCGACCGACATCGTCGAAAAGGAAATGTATACGTTTCCCGATCGAGACGGCAGTTCGCTCACGTTGCGGCCTGAAGGGACGGCAGGTGTGGTCCGAGCCGTCCTTGAACATAAACTTCTGGACTCCCCCACGACCAGAAAGTTGTTTTATCTCGGGCCTATGTTTAGACATGAACGCCCTCAAGCCGGTCGATATCGGCAATTTCACCAATTTGGAGTCGAGGCATTGGGGATAGAAGATCCTCTCATCGATGTAGAAATTATTTCCTTGTTATGGCAATTTTTCTCAACATTGGGTTTAAAAGATTTAACCCTACATATGAACTCAATTGGGACCCTTGATGACCGAGAGGGGTATGTTCGTAAATTAAAAGGATATCTGTCTTCTAAACTTGATAGCCTTTGTGGTAACTGCCAACGCCGGTTTACCGCAAACCCCCTACGGATTTTGGATTGCAAGGTTCCCCTGTGTCACGAAACAACTCAAGAAGCCCCTATTCTCATCGATGATCTTTCAGAACAATCACGCATTCATTTTCAGGCCGTCCTAGAGGGCCTGAGCGCCCTTGAAATTCCCTATATCATCAATCATCGACTGGTTCGAGGCCTGGATTACTATACTCGAACCACCTTCGAAATTACGTCTCCTCACTTAGGGGCTCAGAGCACGATTGGAGCTGGAGGACGTTATGATGGACTCGTGCAAGTCCTTCAGGGACCTGCAACCCCTGCTATCGGATTTGCTGTGGGTTTAGAACGAGTCAGCCTCCTCATTCCTGAAAATACGAGTCATGCACAGATTCCCCTCTTTTTTGTGGCGGGCTTTGGAGAAACCGGAAAACCAGCCGCCTTTAAACTTCTGCATACCCTTCGCCAAGCTGGCATCCGAGCCGATACCGATCATAAAGGGAATACACTAAAAGCGCTTCTCCGGACAGCTGACAAACTAAAGGCAGATTATTCCATTATTCTCGGAGACGACGAGGTCCGTTCAGAACATGTAATTCTTCGAAATATGCAAACCAAGAATCAGGATACTGTTCACTTCAAGGAAATAACCCAAAGAATTCATAGGGGGCTTTAAGGCTCTTTCTGATTGGAAGATGACCTGATTTTTTCTTGACATTTTTTTTGTCTGGTGTTAGGGTTTTTTCTTATTTTTCAACAAGAAACAAGAATTTTCCCGTTTAAAAATTTCTCTTATTTTCGAAATTAAATTCAGGTTTGAAAATAAGGAATTTTTAGGTATTTAACCTAAGTATACAATCAAGAATGTCAAAACAAGTGGTAGTCCTTATTCGTGAGGACCCAACCAAATCCCACAGAGCTTCTGAGGCCATACGAATTGCGTTAGGACTTTCAACTGGACCTAACCCTATCTCAATTATTCTTCTTGAGAATGCCAGGCAGTTGGTCTCCGATGAGGCCTATGATCTCCCAGATGGAGAAATTCTTGAAAAACATTTGCCGGTAATCAAAAATTTGGAAATTCCAATTTTCCTGCCAATAGGTAGCCATGATTCTTTTCCTATTGACCAAGAATTCACTATTCAAGAATCCTCCTCCGCACAATTAGCTTCTCTTCTTGAACAGGCCGATCGCGTACTAACCTTTTAAGATTCCTTATTGTCTATGAAGAAGATTTTCTATATTTGCACGAAACCTGTTGAAAATTGGGATATTTTCGTTCCGTCTGGTCCTGAAAAGACCGCTCAAGATAACTTGTCTCTTCTGTTCCTTCACGGAGAACATGACTTAAGGAATGCCCCCGTTTCTCAGATTTGGTATTTGAATAAAGAGCAAAAGGATCATGGAGATAAAAATTCTCAGAAGAATCTTTCTTATCAGGGTTTCTTAGAACAGATTTTTTCTCATGACTTGCCTGTGGTGATTTAGTCTCTACTTCTTTTCTTTATAAAGAATTAAAGAAATAGTCGTCGTCGTCGTATTAGGCTCTGGGAATTCTGTGTATGGAAATTTTTTATGAGTCTATCTCGTTGTTAAATTAAGGTAATAGTGATTTTTTCGATGGGGAAAAATAAGGTCAAGATGTGGATAGTTTTTGGCATGTGTTCCGGGAAAGCTGTGAATGACCCATGGGGAAATATTAATAAGCCATTACATCCTCCATTCGAAATCCAGTATTATTAACAACTGTGAATAAATCTGTGGGTAATATGAATTTTCATAATAAAAACATCAATAAAACTTGGGTTGATGTTTTGGATTTTCTCAGTCCTAAGGTGGGAGATGAGGCCATCGAAACATGGTTTCAACCACTCGAATTAGAGAGTATTACGGAAGACTTGGCCACAATCCGTGTCCCTAATAAGTTTTTTGGGGAATGGCTAGGAAGGAATTATAAAGATTTATTGATTGAGGCATTTCATTATGCGGAAAAAATAAAACCTACTGACATTATTTTTGTGTTGAAAGAAGAGGAAGAGAAAGAAGCTATTCCACCTCATAACTCTGGGAGGAAAGAGAGTCCTCAGCTTCCCCCATCTACAAAAAGCCGACGGCAACCTCTTCCTAACCCCAAATATACGTTTTCCACCTTTGTGGTAGGAGCCAGTAACCAATTTGCTCATGCCGCCTGTCTGGCTGTAGCTGAATCTCCCGCCAAGGCGTATAACCCGTTATTTATTTATGGTGGGGTGGGACTTGGTAAAACGCACCTCCTAAATTCCATTGGCAATTATGTGGCTGATCGAATGGATCAGCGTATTGCCTATGTGACCACGGAACAATTTACCAATGAAGTGATTAATTCCATTCGTTATGACAAGATGATGGAATTAAGGCGACGGTACCGAAATGTGGATATGCTTTTAATTGATGACATCCAATTTCTCGCTGGCAAAGAACGAACCCAAGAGGAGTTTTTTCATACCTTCAATTCTCTGTATGAGGCTGGAAAACAAATTGTCCTGTCTAGTGATCGATTTCCTAAGGAGATGCCGTCGATGGAAGAGCGGCTGCGGTCTCGCTTTGAATGGGGGCTGATTGCAGATCTCCAACAGCCAGATGTTGAAACGCGAATCGCGATCCTTCGAAAAAAATCAGAAGAAGAAGGCATCGCGATCAAGGAAGACGTGATTCAACTCTTAGCCGCCAATTTAAAAAGTAACGTTCGGGAGATTGAAGGGGCGCTGATCCGGCTAGGAGCGTATGCGTCTTTGACCGGGCAACAAATCACCGTCGATATGGCCAAGAATATTCTGCGAGATCTTTTGGGAGTCAAACGAAAAGTCATTACGGCAGAAGATATTCAAGAAGCGGTGGCGAGCCGCTTTCATGTCAAAATATCTGATTTGAAATCTAAGCGGCGAACCAAAACCTTGGTCTACCCACGGCAAATTGCGATGTTCCTCTGTCGGGATCTGACAGATGCGTCTTTCCCGGAAATTGGGAGAGACTTTGGAGGCAAGGACCACACCACGATTATCCATGCCTGTAAACAAATGAAAAAAAATCAGGAAACGGATGCAACGCTTCGATCCACACTCGAAAGCCTGAAAGAAGAAATTGGCAAGGCGTAACAGGTTATTTCTAGGACATTTATGAAAATTCGGATGGCCCGAGAAGATTTATTGACGGCTCTGCAACGAGTACAGGGTGTGGTTGAAAAGCGGAATACCATGCCCATTTTGGCCAATATCCTTTTGGAAGCCAAGCCCGAAGGTTTGGATATTGTGGCGACGGATTTAGAAATTGGCATGCGAGGCTTATACAAGGCCAGTGTCGAGGAACCCGGGTCGGTGACGTTTTCAGCTCGAACGCTGTTCGATATCCTCAAAGAAGTGCGCCATTCCGAGATTGAAATATCGGTTGCTGAGAATCATTGGGTCACAGTGAAGGCGGGCAAAAGCCAATTTCGTGTGGTGGGCTTACCAAGTAAAGATTACCCGGCCCTTCCAGCTATTGAACGAGATGGGTTATTGTCGATTCCTGCCCAAGGTTTATTGCAGTTGCTCAAGAAGACGGTGTTCGCGGTTGGCGAAAAGGATACCCGGTATGTTCTCAATGGGTTGTTGATCACGCTGATTCCTGGTGGCAAGAACGTCACGATACGATTGGTGGGAACTGATGGGCACCGGTTAGGCTGGGCGGAACAAGAAGTCACACCCGATCAGTCCGCTATTCCCTCTGCCGAGGTAAAAGTCATTATTCCGAAAAAAGCGGCGATCGAAATTCGGCGATTGTTGGAAGAAGATGATCAGGAGCCCCTTCTGGGTTTTACAAAAAATCTTCTTATTCTCCGAAAAAGTGGCCTCGTCCTGACCTCACGAATAATGGAAGGGACCTATCCGAATTATCAGCAGGTCGTCCCGAAAGAATCTTCCAAGAAAGTGACGCTGAATAAATCTGAATTAGAGGGTGCCTTACGAAGGGTCGCGATTTTATCAAAAGATAAAGCCCATGCTGTCAAATTATCCTTTCACCCAGAGCATGTGCATCTATCCTCAAAAAGTCCCGATTTGGGAGAAGCCGAGGAAGAAATTGGCGCGACCTATAAAGGGGAAATTTTCTCTGCCGGATTTAATGCGCGCTACTTCCTTGACGTGTTGGCAGTGATTGAAACGGAGACATTGTCTCTCCAAATGGAAACCCCCCTAAGTCCGTGTTTAATTCAAGAACTGGGGAATCCCACATTCAAAGCCGTTGTCATGCCCGTGAAGGTGTAACAGACTTGACCGCCCAAACCTTCATTATTCTGCACATGTTCACCTCGTAAGCTGTATGGAATCACCAGAAAAACCAAGCCAAGAATCCGCCAAGCATTCGGTTTCTTCCCAATCCGACATCAATTACGATGCCGACCAAATCCGTGTCCTGGAAGGGCTGGAGGCCGTCCGCAAGCGCCCCGCCATGTATATTGGGAGCACCGGTATTGATGGATTGCACCATATGGTCTACGAAGTCGTGGACAATTGTGTGGATGAGCACATGGCAGGATTTGGGAATGACATCCTGGTCGTGTTGCAGGTTGATGGCAGTGTCATGGTCTCAGACAATGGTCGAGGTATTCCCACCGGCATGCATTCCACACAGAAAAAATCGGCTGCGGAAGTGGCCCTCACGGTCCTACATGCGGGCGGTAAATTCGAGGAAGGGGCCTACAAGGTCTCTGGCGGTTTGCATGGTGTGGGTATTTCGGTGGTCAATGGTCTTTCGGAATGGCTGGAATTAGAAATTTGGCAGAATGGAGAGGTCTTTGAGCAAGAGTATGATCGTGGAAAACCCCGGAGTCCTCTAGCCGTCACTGGGAAAACCAAAAAGCGCGGCACAAAAGTCGTGTTTAAAACAGACCCGCTCATCTTTGAAGCGGTCGAATATAGTTTCGATGTCTTGGCCCAGCGACTTCGAGAATTAGCCTTCCTCAATAAAGGGTTGGAAATCACCCTTAAGGATGAGCGAAAAGGCAAAGAAAAAGAACAAGTCTTTTGTTACAAGGGCGGCATCGTCTCGTTTGTTGAGCATCTCAATGAGGCGAAAACGCCTTTGCATCCTCCGATTGTGGTCGAAGTAGAAAAACCGGACCTCATTTTGGAAGTGGCACTGCAATACAACGAAGGCTATGCCGAAAATTTGTTTTCGTTCGCCAATAATATCAATACCCGAGAGGGCGGAACCCATTTGGTTGGGTTTAAGTCCGCCTTAACGAGAACTATCAATAGCTATGCCACTTCATCGGGCTTATTTAAAAAAGATACTGAAACTCTCAGTGGGGAGGATGTTCGCGAAGGCTTGACCGGAGTGGTGAGCGTCAAAATTCGCAACCCCCAGTTTGAAGGCCAAACCAAAGCCAAGCTTGGCAATAGCGATGTGAAGGGCATTGTTGAATCTGCGGTGAATGAAGCGTTGGGTAACTATCTCGAAGAAAATCCCTCGGTCGCGAAAAAAATTGTCGGAAAATCTGTAGACGCGGCTCGTGCCCGCGAAGCTGCAAGAAAAGCCAAAGAACTGATCCGTCGGAAGGGAGCCCTAGAGGGCGGTTCTCTCCCGGGGAAATTAGCCGATTGCTCCGAGAAAGATCCTGCGATGAGTGAGTTGTATATTGTTGAGGGCGATTCTGCGGGCGGATCCGCTAAACAAGGTCGGGATCGACGGACTCAAGCCATTCTTCCGCTGAAGGGCAAAATTCTGAATGTCGAAAAAGCCCGATTTGACAAAATGCTCTCCAGCGAAGAAATTCGCACGCTCATTATGGCGATTGGCACGGGAATAGGGCGGCCTCGCGAGGATGCGGAAAAAGGAAAAGAAGACAAAGAAGCCTTTAATATCGACCGCGCGCGGTATCACAAAATCATT
>JAOUQB010000567.1 GCA_029879555.1 Nitrospirota bacterium
AATACCCTCACTAAACTGAAAAGTACGTAAACGACAATCCATTTTTACCGTTTTTTTTTGCGCCAATACAGCCTAAGCAGCCTAATGACCTCATACCTTCAAAAAATATGGGAACCGAGCCGACTTTTACATTCAGTTGGCGCCTGCCTTGAATTACTCATTCATTACTGACTATCTGTAAGGAGATTTTATGACGACACCGAATCTTCAATTGAAAGCTCGTGATCTGATGCAAACACGAATGGTCGCCGTGACACGCGGCTATAGCGCACGAGAGGTCGCGATTCTCATCCATTCCGGGACATGCAGCGGGATACCGGTGATTGAGCCTGGCAACCATCTCGTGGGTATCGTCACGGAATTTGATGTGTTGAAAGCGTTAGTGGCCGGGAAAGACCTCCATAACCTGAAAGCGGAAGACATCATGACTTCGCAACCCATCACGGTTGAAGAATCCGCGACAGCCGAGACGGTCATCAATCACATGATACAACATCAGATTATTCGAATTCCCGTCGTCCGTGAGGATCGCCTTCTCGGCATGATTTCCCGTATGGATCTCATGGATCACCTCATTGATAGCCATGTGATCAATGTGTATGGAGGATGAACATTCATGCCTCCTCAACGTGCATGGCATTGACAGAACACACCCGAATCCTCAGAGCCCTCCCTCTTTCTTTTGAAAAATGGAGCTTCAACAGGCTCTCTGTCGTGAAAGAGGGGGAACCAACCGGCTCATTTAACGGTCTGGTCGCTGAGCCATTTCTCCCCTTCCCCCGATTCCCTTTGCCTACAGGGAGTCCAACCCGCTCCAGAATGGACTGGGGCCAAGCGCACCACCCGCCGCAATAGGAGTGAGGACTTTTGCAACAAACCTTCTCTCTTTTTCTTGCCAGGGACATGAAAACTTAGAACTTCCCTCTGCCTCTGTTTGTGGCACGGCTTTTGATCTACTTCAGTCAAGGATGTAGAGGAAAGAACAAATTCCATGTTACTGATCGCCACAATCGATCCAATCTTACGCCGTCATTTACAAGACACTCTGACCAAAAATGGCGATCCCTTTCTTCTCCTTGAAGAAGGAGAAAACATCGTGGAGGCTGTCTTTCGTCATCAACCGTCCATGGTCATATTAGATTTATACTTATCCCATCCGAGTGGACTGGCTATTTTGCGTCAACTTCGGGCTGAAGGGTTTGCGGGGAAAGTCGTCGTGTTAGGTGGCCAATCCACTCAATCCTTAACTCAAGAAGCGACGCGCTTAGGGGCGCTTCAAATTGTCGGACGTCCCTTCAATGCCAGCCAAGTCTTGGGGGCCGTACGGGTCGCCAAAGGAACGCTTGATGATGATCCTGAGTGGTCGGATCGAACGCCAAGAGGAGGTGAATCATGAAAGCCTTGCGAAATTTGGGACACCATGAACGCATCATTCGCGTGAGCATTGGGGTCATCCTACTTGCCCTGTCGGGGTTTTCTATGCTGCCGGGGTGGGGAGATTTGCTGCTCATGATCGTAGGTCTTATTGCACTCTTGACCGGTCTCGTCGGCTACTGCCCCGCCTGGCATGCGGTAGGCCTCAATACCTGTAAAGTCCACCACGATCAGACTGCCTCTGGCCAGAAAGGAGGGGTCCATGAGCATGATACCCCAACCACTCAGCGATCATAAGATCAAAGAGGGGATGAGGCTTGCTCTTCCTCCCATCATGAGCAAGCATGATAGGGACACCCGTTCGAAATCAAACAGTGCGAAGGCCTCGACACTTTTACTAAGCGGAGCATCCCATGATTTTCAAGCAATATTATCTCCAGAGTTTGTCACACGCCTCCTATTTGATCGGTGACGAAGACAGCCACATCGCTGCCATCGTTGATCCTCAACGCGACATTGATCAATACCTGAACGATCTCGACTCCCATCACCTGACGCTCCAGTATATTTTCCTGACCCATTTTCATGCCGACTTTGTGGCCGGCCACCTTGAACTCCGACAGCGTACCGGTGCCACTATCTATCTTGGTTCCCAGGCCAAGCCGGCTTATGCCTTTCATCCCCTGCGACATGGCTATGAAATCGAATTTGGGTCCACCCGGCTTAAAATTCTAGAAACCCCCGGTCATACACCGGAGGGTATTTCGATTGTCG
>JAOUQB010000568.1 GCA_029879555.1 Nitrospirota bacterium
GGTGTAATACGCCAAGTATTTTTCGCCAGCCAACTTGCTAATGCCATAAGGAGAAAGAGGATCGGTGCGATGGGATTCCGCAGCCGGGAACACTTCCTGTTCCCCATAGACCGCACCCCCCGAAGAGGCAAACGAAACCTTTCGCACTCCATTTTTCACCGTATGCTCCAAGAGATTCAACGTGCCTAGGATATTCACGTCTGCATCAAATCCAGGATCTTCCGTTGAGAGGCGGACATTCATTTGGGCGGCTAAATGCACAACAATAACCGGACGTTCTTTTCGAAATACCCGTTCAATCCGCTTGCTCCGAATATCCATTTTATAAAATTCGGCTTTTTTGTTGACCTGCTTGCGTTTCCCTGTTGAAAGATTATCGATCACAATCACTTCATTACCTTCTTGCACTAATCGATCCACCAGATGCGATCCGATAAACCCTGCCCCTCCTGTGACCAACACCCTCAGCCCCATAATATCCCCCCTTTTTAGACAGAACTCCTACCGATCAATCCCTAAAAGTCCTATTATGTGGGGAAAATACTCTTCTGCCTATCGTTTCTTTAACCCGATCAGAATTTCCTGATTCCCCTTTTTCCCCAATACGGGAGAATCGATCAGGCCAAGAAGATCTAAAGACAACGACTTGGCAAAATCCACAAATTGATTTTTGACGGCTTCCCGCAAGGACTCATCTCGAACAATCCCCCCTTTCCCCACTTGCCCTTTCCCCACCTCAAATTGCGGTTTTACGAGGGACACCAGATAGCCCTGTGGCTTGAGGACCGGAAGAATGGCTGGCCACACCAGTTTCAGAGAAATAAAGGACACATCAATGACGATCAAATCTACCTGTTCTGGAATATCTTCAGGACGTAGATATCGAACATTCATCCGATCCATGACGATGACTCGGGGATCAGAACGTAGGCGCCAATCCAACTGGCCATAGCCGACATCAATGGCATAGACACGCCTCGCGCCTCGCTGCAACACGCAGTCGGTAAACCCTCCCGTGGAAGCCCCCACATCCATGACGACCAACCCCGTGCAGGATAGACCAAAGGCGTCTAACGCCGGAGCCAACTTTTCGCCGCCTCGACTGGCATATTGACAGTCTGGCTGGATAATTTCGACTTCAACGTCAGAAGGCACCAACTTTCCGGGTTTATCTCGAACCTGACCTGCAACCTTGACGCGACCAGCCAGAATAAGACGACTGGCTTGTTCTCGGCTAGGTACCAGGGACAAAGAGACAAGCAAAGAATCCAACCGCTGTTTTGCGGACTTTCTAGAGGGGAGCGAAGGCTGAAGCGTCGACATCAGGGAAGCACTGAGTCCTATTTCCTTTTGGAACGGAGGAACGAAATGAGCGTGCGCCCTAAGACTCAGTTGAATGGGAGTCCTCCAGAGAAAAGGCCTGAATACGTTTTCGTCCATCCTTATCTTGCACAAGAATTTCTACTTTGCGTTCAGCCTCGTCGAGCATTTTCAAACAGGTCTTCGAGAGCTTGACGCCTTCTTCAAAGATTCTCAAGGAATCATCCAAGGAAAGGTCACCTGCCTCCAACTCCGTCACGATCGTTTCTAAACGAGACAAGGCCTTTTCAAATTTTATGGCTGCCATTTTTTTCCTCGTAGTCGTCCTGATGATGTCGGGATATTATAGCCTTCATTCCCCCGGAATCGAAAGCTCCTCATTATTGAGGAAGGTCAATGTGCTCCACCCTACAAACGACGGCTCCTTCGGCCAAGGTCGCCTGTATTTCCGCCCCCACCACGGTCTCTGTTGATTTTTTGAGCACTTTTCCCGTTCGCAAGTCTTTGACAATACTATACCCCCTTGCCAGGACTCCTAATGGACTCAATTGATGCAGTTGGGAAATCGAGACTTCAGCCTGATGGCGCTGAGCAAGCACCAAGTTTTGCATCCCTTGGACCAAATGGCGCTCCATCTCCGCCACCCTTCCTTGCTCTCGACGGATTCTCATAAGAGGGCTCGCTTCCCAAATAGCCGATTGGCGTTGCAATAATAGAAGCTGGATATTGCGGCACCACTGTTTGACTTGTTGATACAAGTGCCGTTCCAACTCATCGACCCGCTGAACGAATTTTCCGATAATTAGCCGAGGTTCAG
>JAOUQB010000569.1 GCA_029879555.1 Nitrospirota bacterium
GAAAATATTCCAGCGTATCGTGCATCCAGCCCATATTCCATTTAAAGGAAAAGCCCAATCCGCCCACATAGGTCGGCCTGGACACACCAGGCCACGCTGTCGATTCTTCTGCAATCATGAGAATGCCGGGGTGCTCCTGATGAGCCACGGCATTCAATTCTTTGATGAATTCCACGGCCTCCAGATTTTCGTTTCCACCATGTTGATTGGCCACCCATTCGCCGTCTTTCCGCGCATAGTCCAAATACAGCATGGAGGCTACAGCATCCACTCGAATTCCATCGATGTGATAGCGATCAAACCAGCTTAGGGCGCTATTGATGAGGAAGCTTTTGACTTCGGTCCGGCCATAATTAAAGATCCGGCTCTTCCATTCCGGGTGCCAGCCTTTGCGAGGATCAGCGTGATCGTAGAGATGGGTTCCGTCAAAAAATGCCAAACCATGGGGATCGTCAGGAAAATGGGCGGGTGCCCAATCCATAATGACGCCAATGCCGGCTTGATGGCAGAGATCGACAAAATCCATGAAATCATCTGGAGTTCCAAACCGACTCGTCGGCGCAAAATAGCCAGTAGCCTGATAGCCCCACGATCCATCAAAGGGATGCTCCACAATCGGCATGAGTTCGATATGCGTGAACCCCATCTCTTTCACATAGGGAACGAGGTTTTCGCCTAACTCCTGATAGGTCAGCCACCGATTCCCCTCTTCTACCACCCGTTTCCATGAACCGAGATGCACCTCATAGATAGAAAGTGGCTTTTTGAGTGGATCGCCAATTTTTCGTTCGTCCATCCACGTCGAATCGTTCCACTGATGCTTGGATACATCGTAAACCAGAGAGGCCGTTTTGGGACGTATCTCCGCGGCGGTCGCATACGGGTCGGCTTTGGTAAACGGTGGGTCTCCACCCTGCGGTAAAATCTCGAATTTATAGAACTCGCCTTCTTGAACGCCTGGGATAAACAATTCCCAAATTCCCACTCCCCCGCGAGCTCGCATCGGATGGCGGCGCCCATCCCATTCATTGAATGTTCCAATGACGCTCACACGCTTCGCATTTGGAGCCCATACCGCGAAATTGGTACCCCGCACTCCCTCATGCGTACAACCATGCGCCCCTAATTTGTCATACGCCTTATAGAGCTTCCCTTCACCAAATAAATGCATATCAAAATCCGATAAGACCGGGGAAAACGCATAGGGATCATATTGCTGAAAGGTACTGCCTTGGGTTGTCGTGCCCCGCAATTGATAGGAAGGAGCCAGAGAGGTGCCCTTAAAGACGGCTTCAAACAGGCCATCTGGGGAGACAAGCGTCATCGGCAACGGATCCGTATCCGGTTGATGAGGGAGACAGGATACTTCGGCGGCATCAGGCAGAAACGCCCGGATCCGAATCTGTTCGTCATTGCCACGGCTTTCTCGATGCGGGCCCAGAACAGAAAATGGGTCCCACTCTTGGGCCGTCAAAATTCGCTGGAGCTGTTCAGGAGTTACAGGCATTGCCATCCGTGAGGTTCTATGTTAACTAGAAAGAGCATATCATATTTCTTAACCTATGTATTCAGCTCTCCTCATCATTTTAGTTATTTTATTCCTCGCTGTTGCCTTTTCTCTACAGAATTCCGAACCAATTAAGGTCAACTTTTTCTCGACATTTGAAATTTCCCTGGTCGTGCTGCTTCTCACCACCTTGGCAGGTGGGGTCATATTGAGTCTGCTTGCCTCCTTGCCATCTTTTATTCGAAAAAGTCGTTTGATTGCCCAACAGCAAAAGACCATTGCCAAACTTGAACAAACCGTCGCCGAGCAAAAACCGCTGCCGGTGAATCACGAGGCCTCATAACGATGTCACCACGACGGAAAACCCATCAGGAACGCATGCCGCAAAAAGTTCTAGCCATGATTATGGCTGGGGGCAAGGGCGAGCGATTAATGCCCTTGACCGAGCAACGCAGTAAGCCGTCGGTGCCTTTTGCCGGCAACTATCGAATTGCCGATTTCGTCCTGAGTAATTTCATCAACTCAGGCATTCAAGCCATGTATGTGCTGGTCCAATACCGCTCACAGTCCTTAATTGAGCACCTTCGACGGGCTTGGCGATTTAGTGGTCCCAATCGGCAGGCCT
>JAOUQB010000570.1 GCA_029879555.1 Nitrospirota bacterium
TCAGCCACTATGCTTGCGGCTAGCCATGGTATTTTCGGCAATCTAGAGCAGATCTTGAATGTTCTGTGGCTTTTGTGTTTCCCCTTTTTCCCCTGCCAGGGCAGGCGGTGGTGAATTAGGGCATGTTTTTTAGGGTGAGGTTTTCTTTCTGATCGGAGATTCGTTTGGAGCACGCGCTCGCTAAGGTTCCGCATCCCTCAACCATACCAAGATGAAAATGCCCTGCTTTATCTGGTGACTTGCTCGCGGGCTGTGCGAAGGGAGAGGAGCGGCGTGTGTAGAAGGTGTTGGGCGCAGGATGAATCGAGGGTCAGATTGGGAGGACGGATTAGCCCAGATTCTTGAATTGTTCCTGGTTGAATATTGGGTGTGGCCGGTGTCCCAAAATGTTCGAGCAACTCCATTCCCAATTCCCATCGGTTCAGGGCTTGTGGTCCAGCGATATGCAAGAGGCCGGACAGGTCTTTTGTGGCTAATTCTAATAAACAATCGGCGAAATTTTCGACCCATATAGGGCTGCGCCATTCATCGATAAAGAGAGCGCAGGGGGCTATGCTGGCGGTGGCCTCGATGAGGCGAATGGTTTGTCGATCGGGTGAATGCAGATCGTAGAGTAACGAGGTACGCACGATTGCGGCGTCCGGGTTGAGCGAACGAACGAGGGCTTCAGCTTGGGTTTTGGCTTCACCGTAGGGATGGATGGGGCAGGGTGCGCTAGCTTCGGCATAGGGGGCTGCGGTTCCATCAAATACTTGATCGGTAGAGAGGTGGATGAGGTGGATGTGCCGTTCGGCAGATTGTTGGGCCAGAAGCCCGGCGGCAGAAGTGATCGCGGCTAAGTCCCCACTCTGGTCGGAGCAGGCGGTATGAATGATGATGTCTGGCTTGACTCGATCCAGGAGAATCCGAACGTCCTGCGGTTGCTGCAGGTCGCAGACATGAAACATCACGCTTGGGATCGCCATGGCGGCGGTACGATGCAAGGTGCCCGTTGCCGTAAATTCAAGAGCCCGTTGCAAGAGATGCTTTCCTAAGAACCCTGCGCCACCTGTGACGAGCAGTCGTGGTTTCATAAGTGTGAATTCTAGCTCAATGACCGAAGAAAATCTTGTGTGCTGAAGATGGGTTGAATAGAATGGGTGCGGTGTCAGGAGTCTATTCGTTGGAGATCAACTATGGCCATGATTGATGTACGGAGTGATACGGTGACGAAACCGACGGCTGGCATGCGACAAGCGATGGCAGTTGCTGAGGTGGGCGATGATGTGTATGGCGAAGATCCGACGGTGAATCGATTGGAAATGATGGCTGCAGCGTTACTCGGGAAAGAGGCGGGGTTGTTTGTGCCGACGGGTGTAATGGGGAATCAATTGGCCATTCGGTTGCACACGCAACCGGGGGATGAGGTGATTGTCGAAAGCGCTGCTCATATCCTTCGTTATGAAGGAGGGTCGGCTTCATCCCTGTCAGGGGTGCAGTTGTGCCCGGTGCCGGGAAGCCGTGGGTTGTTGTCTCTGGAAGCGGTTGAATCGGCTATTCGGCGGCCAGATTTGCATACGCCTTCGACCACGCTCCTTTGCTTGGAGCAAACCCATAATGTAGGCGGTGGGTCGGTGTACCCTCTCGAAACGATCCATCAATTGACTGACTTGGCCCGTCGGCATGGGCTGGCATTGCATTTGGATGGGGCCCGATTATTTAATGCTTCGGTCGCCACAGGTGTGCCGGTGGCGAAGTATGCGGCAGCTTTTGATACGGTGTCGTTTTGTTTGTCGAAAGGGTTGGGTGCGCCCGTCGGGTCGATGGTGGTGTCGGATGTGGGGCGTATTCACCAGCTTCGTCGGTTGCGCAAAGTGTTTGGTGGGGGAATGCGACAAGTCGGGATATTGGCGGCTGCTGGTATGTATGCGCTGGAACACCATGTCTCGCGTTTAGCTGAAGACCATGCGAATGCTCAACATTTGGCGCAATTGCTTCATGGTCTTCCTGGTGTGGTTGTTGACTTGGAATCGGTCCAGACCAATATGGTGATGTTCCAAGTGCCGCAATCCTCACAATCTACGGAACAGATCCTTGGGGATTGCCGCGAAGCTGGGGTGTTGCTAAATGCGGTTGGCGATCGGTCCTTT
>JAOUQB010000572.1 GCA_029879555.1 Nitrospirota bacterium
CTTGCCACACTCAACTCAAACAGAATTATCTTCAATGGGTCCGGGATGGTCACTTCTGGTTGCACGAAGTGATTTTTTGATCTGTAAATGTCACAGGAGGCAGGTGGTGACGGGGTTAGCTGGACTGGACCCAAGAATTTGGAGTGGATCTCAATCCTGATGGGACATCAGGATGCCCCTTTCATCTGGAGCGGGAATTGGCGATTCGATAAATAAACGGGTTAAAAGTGGCTTTTCACTCTAGCCCTAACAGTTGGGATGAAATTACCTGTGGTTGTTGGATAGGTAAATGGGGAGGAAGGGAGTGAACTCTGAAATGGCTTAATGTATCGGTAACATAGGAACGTATTTCTCCTGATATAAAGGACACAGGTGAGGAAGAACAAGACAGAAATTATGTCGGTTTTGGCATTTTTGTATGCAAAATTTTTCGTGCGGCAAATAACCCAAGAAAAGGAATGATCTCGGAATAGAGTTTGTCGCCCTGAAAATACAAGGAGGCGGAAAAAGCCAGCACTGCAACAAGCAGTAAGGATAGAGAAAAAATGACTACCATTTTTCGATCCTGCGATAGAACTCCAATAAACCCTGCAGGACTGACGACAAGGCTCAAGGCGCCCACGATGATGATTGCGGCCAACATGCCCGAGGCTTTTAAGTCGCCGTAGACCTCATTAATCCCTGCGTGCTGGGTGACCAGGCCGATGCTTCCAATAACCAGATACAGGTTAATTCCCAGCATAAGGCGATTCAAAAGAACATGGTTGTACAGCAAAATGGTAGTCGTCAGGATAGCCACGAGACTGCCCGCGACAAACGGACCTAGCCAGTCTTGAGGAAGCTGGGGGTCAATCCATGCGGCACTGATAAGAAAAATCGGAAGTGGAATGAGTTCAAGAATTTCAAACACGGTGAATGATGGTTTCATTGACCCCTTTCAAATGGATAGGCAGAGACACCCGGGTATAGCCACACATTTCTGAGTATATGATTGCGAGTATTTTAGGTATTCGATTATGGTAAATCCATCATAGCTGGAGTAAGTGGGTTAATAAGACGCTAGGTGAATCCTTAGGGAGTATCGGACGAGGGACACAATGCCTGGAAAAGAATGGGTCCGAGAATCACGATTTGGGCGGTGGTTCCTGACTACCGACATTTGGTTAGAGTATGTCCTGAGGGAGGCCGTTGTTGATCTCAAGCAGCTCCTGAATACCAGTCTGACCGAAACACGTCAAATATTGGATATCGGATGTCATCAAGGTATGGCCTTTGAACTCCTGGAAGAACATTTTCACCCTAAGAAAATTATCGGCGTTGAAATTGATCGTGAACAGATTGGATTGGCGTTAGAGACGGCCAAGCGTTGTCGGTGTCACGTAGAATGCATGCAGGGGACGGTGTACAACCTGGATCTCCCGGACAATTCTATCGATCTGATATTTTGCCATCAACTCCTGCATCATCTTTCGGACCAAGCCAGTGGCTTGGACGAGTTGTATCGGGTACTCGTTCCTGGTGGCATTATACTCATCGGTGAATCGTGTCGGTCATTTCTCGACTTGTTTTGGGTGCGCATTTTTTTTCGTCATCCCAAGCAAATTCAAAAAACGGCTCAGGAATTTATTGAGCTCGTTCAATCTAGGGGTTTCCAAATACGTGATGCGGATATTAAGCCCTCAACGCCTTGGTGGTCACGCCTCGATTTGGGTTTGATTGAAAAAATAGGAATCCCGCAAAAGCCACAAGAACCTACGGAGGTGTTGATGATTGCGAGAAAGCCTGTTTAGAACGTGGTATTCAGGATGGCAGTGAGGCAAACTGAGGGAAAAACGGATATTCAGATGGCTCCCCTAAGAGCCAGGAGCAGCAAACAGGTGATGAGGGAGGAAGGAGGATGCCATCATGGATAGGGGTGCATGATGGCTCGTGATATCGTTTGACTGCGGGAGCCCTTAGCCCGTCAAGGGATTCGCCAGCGAATCTTATGACCTGTCAGATATTTCCTTTGGGAGAATTTGCCGTTCAGCTTCCAGCCAATCTTCTAAATCGTGTCCGTGCTTCTGCCCTCGTTGTAGATACAGTTCGTACGCCCTATGGGCAATACGGGATCCCAGAACTTCATA
>JAOUQB010000571.1 GCA_029879555.1 Nitrospirota bacterium
AGCTTATTTTCCCCAGCTGTCACAATAAATTTTATTGAGAGCAATAAGGGGTTGTTGCTCCAGGCTTGAAAGTCGAAAATGTTTAACGTTACTGGTGTTTTGGAAATTGGTCCAACATGAAAACCAGTGGTGTCGTCAGATAAAAACATTATTTGTCGGATGATGATGCATGTTTGGTTAAGAAAATTGGCTGGTGGTCCTTATCGGAGATGTACCCTGACGTATTGAAGCCCAGGTACTTGTTTTATAAGTCCTTTCATCTCCAAAGACAAGAGAATACTCAACACTTCGGAGGAAGAATATGAACCTTGAGCGATTAATGCGTCAAGCAACACCGGTTCTAAAGAAATTCTGTTGAACATTTCTTGCTCCTCAGGCCCCAATGGAATGGATGGAGTCGGGGTTTCACCTATTGTATGTTGGGTTTCGAGGTGCTGTCGGAACGTCGGTTCTAGCATAGGAAGAATTTCTTCCACAATATCCCAAGGTTTTTCAACCAGTTTCGCCCCCTGTTGAATGAGGCGATGCGGTCCATGGCTCAATGGATGAGTGACGTTTCCCGGGACCGCGAACACTTCGCGATTTTGCTCTAAGGCCATTCGCGCGGTGATGAGGGATCCACTTTTCAATGTAGCTTCTGTGACGATGACCCCAAGTGACAGCCCACTGATGACACGATTGCGTTGGGGAAAATGAAAAGATTGCGGGGAAGTGCCCATGGGAAATTCTGAGAGCACGGCGCCCTGCTCCTCGATTCGTTGTCGAAGCTTGAGATGTTCGGGAGGATAGATCTGATCAATCCCACAGCCGAGGACCGCCACTGTTCTCCCTTTCGCCGCTAATGCCCCTTCATGCGCATCGGCATCGATGCCACGGGCCAAGCCACTTACGATCGTGAATCCGAGTGCCGCTAAATCACCGCTGAGTTGTCGGGTGAATGCTCGTCCTGCATGGGATCCTTTTCGTGCCCCCACGATGGCCAGGGCCTTTTGGTCAATTTCTTTCAATTGTCCTGTGTAATAGAGAAGTGGCGGCGGATCTGTAATGGTTTGTAGCCGCGTGGGATAGGCGGGATCTGTGAGGGTCAGGATGGAAAATTTTCCTGCCTCTACCGCCTCCAATTCACGTTGGATGTGTTGTGTGGTGCTTGTTGAAAGGGGGAGGCGTAGAGCTGCGGCTACGGAAGATGAGAGATCGCCTGTTGCGACCAGTTCAGAAAGATGGGCTTGGCGAATGGCTTCCGGTGAGCCAAATCGATGGATCAGTCGTGTGTAGGTGATGGGGCCCAGTCCTTTGACCGCCCGCAGTTCCAACCATCCTTGCAAGGCGGAAGACCGGCTCATCGTCTTGGTCTAAGACGCTGCCCGAGATTCAGCACGCTGGGCAACCTTACCCACAACCACAATGTCATATTGTTCAAGATGCAGGAGAGGGTCCGCCTTAAAAAGCACCTGTTGTTGAAATTCTTGTTCTAATTGTTCAATGCCGCCATGTTCAGTATCAAAGAGGAGTTCAATGACCCTGGGATTTGCTCCCACCACAATGCGTTGTGCCGGTCCACGAGTAATCCCAATTCGCCGAATATCCCGAAAAATTTCATAGGCCACCGTCATGGTGGACTTGGTATACCCACGACCTTCACAGTCGTTGCACACTTCTGACAGTGTTCGCAACAGATCTTCCCGTACGCGTTCCCGGGAAATTTCGATAAGCCCAAGATCAGAAATACGCGAGATACGTGTTTGCGCCTTATCGTTTGCCATGGCATCAACTGTGGCTTGATACACTTTTTCTCGATTTCGCTCTCGTTCCATATCGATGAAATCAATTACAATGATGCCGCCAATGCCTCGGAGTTTCACTTGATAGGCAATTTCTTTTGCGGCTTCCAGGTTGTTCTTGAGAATCGTTTCTTCTTGGTCGCGCTTTCCGACAAATCGTCCCGTATTCACGTCCACGACCGTCATGGCCTCGGTATGGTCGATCACGATATGACCTCCGGATTTAAGCCAGACCTTTCGACTGAGGGCACGCGTAATTTCCATCTCAATGCCCAGATGGTCAAACAACCCTTCCTGTTTCTTGTCATAGAAATGCGCGGGAGGCTTGCTCGGGAAGATACCGAC
>JAOUQB010000080.1 GCA_029879555.1 Nitrospirota bacterium
GGGCGGAAGGGTGAGGGAGGTGGGTCATGGAACCAGCAATGTCGACTGAATTGCCTATGAATGGTCGAGTAGCCAGAATCTTGTTAGTTGAGGATGAACCGGATGTTCGGGACACCATTAAACTTCAATTAGAAGATGAAGGCCATGACGTGACTGAGACGGACTCTGGGAATCAAGCCCTAGCGTTGGCCGAGATGTCGGCCTTCGACCTTGTCCTCACCGATGTCATGATTCCTGGTCTCAATGGGATTGAATTGGTTCAACGCCTCAATCAGTTGCCCGCGTGCCCCGTCACGGTCGTGATGACAGGCTATGGATCGGTCGAAATGGCCGT
This sequence comes from Nitrospirota bacterium, assembly GCA_029879555.1. Lineage (GTDB taxonomy): Bacteria > Nitrospirota > Nitrospiria > Nitrospirales > UBA8639 > Nitrospira_E. Next base: position 335 of record JAOUQB010000080.1, read on the forward strand.
GAATGCAATAAAAGCCGGCGCTTTTGATTTTTTGCCGAAACCGTTCTCCGTCGATGTGTTGAGTGCCACTGTGGCAAGTGCGTTACGCGTCAAGTCGTTACAAGATGAAAACACGGAACTGAAAAAAACCGCCAAAGGGCAATTTAGTATTGGAAAACTGGTGAGTTCGAGTCAGGTGATGAAAGAAGTCTTTCAGCTCATTGATTGCGTGGCAGATACCGATAGTACGGTTCTCATATTAGGCGAAAGTGGGACTGGGAAGGAACTGATCGCGCAAACAATTCACGCCAATAGTACGCGGCGTCGGGGTAATATGATTCCGGTGAATTGTGGTGCAATCCCTGAAGCCCTGCTGGAGAGTGAGCTTTTCGGTCATGAAAAAGGGGCGTTTACCGGAGCGGTGGCCGCTCGTGTTGGCCGATTTGAGTTAGCCGCAGGCGGCACTATTTTCTTAGACGAAATTGGAGATTTGAGTCCTCCGCTTCAGGTGAAACTCCTTCGAGTGCTTCAAGAGCGAACATTTGAGCGGGTGGGTGGGACCCGGACGTATAAATCGGATGCTCGGGTGGTTGCCGCGACGAATCAAGATCTCGAAAATTTGGTGGCCGCCAAACAATTCCGCGAAGATTTGTTTTACCGACTCAACGTGGTGCCGGTGCTGGTTCCGCCGTTGCGTCAACGAGTTGAGGATATTCCCCTCTTGTTGCAGCATTTTATTGCCATGTTTAATGATCGTCGTAAAGCCGAGCTGACTGGTGTATCCGATCATGCGATGGCCTTACTGTGTGAATATCCATGGCCGGGTAATGTTCGGGAAATTGGTAATATCGTTGAGCGAATTGCCATCTTGAAGCGACGCGGGTTAATTGAGCCCGAAGATTTACCTGAAAAAATTCGTCGTCTTCCCTCCGACCTTGTTCCTTCCCCACCCGCCGCTATTCCAGTTGGAGGCCTTGATCTTTCGAGGGCCGTCGAAGAATTTGAAAATCGGTTGATCCTTGAAGCCCTTGAACGAACCAATTGGGTCAAAAGTAAAGCTGCCCGCTTGCTGCAAATTAACCGGACAACTCTCATTGAAAAATTAAAAAAGAAATCGCTTGCCGAAGTCGTCGCCCAGCGTGCTGCCCCCCCTGAAGATCTCGTTGACGCCTAAAGACCGCCAACGGTGTTCCGCATCCCTTCTTGCGGTCCTATTCTCCTCTATGGGTCTGTTGAAAAAAGCCGCCAGCGGCGTTCTCGCCAGTTTTCCGTGCTCACGTAATTCCAGTACGCTCCGCGCGCAAAACCGGCTGCGGCCTTGCTGGACGGACTTTTTTGAACAGACCCGAAGCTATGGATCACATAGGCTTTCCTGGCCAAATGTGCCCTTTGGTATCTTCATTATTCAACACTCCCTCTATGGAAGCGTTCTCCGAATCAGTAAGGAGTAAAACGTTAGGAGTAAGGAGCAAAAGACAAGGTATTCATTTAAAATTTCCTTCCCGTTGAGTTTTTCTGATCTCCTCACTCCTTACTTCTCACTCCTTACTTTTCCCCCTTCCTCCTCTCGCCTCACCCCTGACGTCTTCGAATCAGCTTGATGTTCTGACCCTCCCGTCAACGCATTGACGGCGGCAGTTTATTCCCAGCCCCTCGTCCAACAAAAAACTCTTCATTTTTCAAGGATATTTCCGCTCGGTCTTTTTGGCCGGGTAAGAAATTCTCGGGTCCGGATATTGCTGAATAGATCTCCAAGGTTGGAGGACATGCGAAACGTGAGAAGATTTCTCTGGATAGTCGGGGTGGCTGTCCTCTGGCCCAGTACGGCAGCCGGTGGGTCTTGCTCGGAGTTTCCCTGGCATCATCCCCCTGACATGGTGATGCCCACAATTCTGCATGAAGGTCAAAATGCCATGAATGCCGGTTTGGCCTTAGAAGCCCGGAAATTATTTTCCTCGTATCTCTTGAAACAGGAAGAAGGCGTGTTTGCGGATGGAGCTCAGTGGGCGTTGGCGTCCCTTCCTGACCCCGCCGATGAACCTGGGACGGGATTTTTAAAACAGATTGATCGACTGCAAGCGATGAAAACGGAACAGCCCGATAGTGTGTATGCGCCCTGGGCTTTGTGTGAGATGGGCCAACTGTACTGGGATGCTGGCTGGCATTCCGAAGCGAATGCCTTGTTCGAAGAATTCCTGGCTACCTATCCTGCGCATCCCTTAGCCGGAGGTGTGATGGTCGAGGCGGGGTTGGGGTTTTTGGAAAACCGTCAATTTCTCGAAGCGGCACTGGTGCTTCGTCGGGTCGTGGAAGAACCGAAGTGGGAAAGGCATCGGTCCAGTGGGGCTTTAGGATTGGCCGATGCGACAGCCATGTCGAAGGCCTGGAGCCAGGCCTACTATTGGTATCGCGTGGTCGAGGCCGAACAACCTGAGCTCATTCGACAATCCGAGCGTTCATCATATTATTACGGGTTAACGGAATTAGCCGTTGGAGATGCCAACAAGGCGATTCCTCGTTTTTTAACCACGGTCAATCTTTTTCCCAAACAAGAAATTGCTGGTAGAGCCCTTAATCGTATTTCAGAGAAATTAATGAAAGAGGGGCATGACTTTCTCTCGCTTTGGTTTGCGGAGCAAGCCAAGCGACAATTTGCGGGGCAGGAAGCTGGCCGTCGTGGCCACGCAGCACAAATGAGATGGGTAGTGGATTTTTTGTCCAAAGAACATACCAAAGAAGAATGGGAACATGTGTACACGCGTCTCAATGACTTAGAAATATTTGTGTCCGTGTCCTGGGATCATGTGGTGGAAGCGTCTCGTGTGTTGAGCCAGGCTCCAGAACAAGATGTGCTTGAGGAAAGTCTTGTGTGGTTAGGTCGGGGCTATCTTAAGCTTGGCGATGCTCCATCCGCGATTCAAGCATTGAAGCACCTTGCGATTGTGGCCACTTCCGAGACGTGGAAAAAAGAGGCAGTTGATCGGTTAAGCGCCATTCTGGGTGAGAAAATGCGAGAGTTCGTGGAAAAACAGGCCTGGGTTCGATTGCTCAAGTTTTATGAAGAGGAACAAGAGGTGTTCCGCTTGGTTCCGTTGACACGTGAACGGGTTCGGATGGTGGCCCAGGCCTATCAAGAGGTGCAACTCCCTTCCAAAGCCATGCAGTGGTATGACGAATTGTTAAAGGCATATCCCAAGAGCCCTTTGCGTGAGGAAATTTTTTCGCAAAAAGTGTTTCTTGCGGAAGACCAAGGGGATGGGCCTGTCCTTCAGAGTGCAGGGGAGGTCTATCTGCGGGAATATCCTGAGGGGAAATGGCGAGCAGAGGTGTCCACCGTGTTGGGAATGGAAGCGTTAGGTCGGCAGGATTACGTACATGCCATTCAACACCTGTCCGATGGTCTGCAACGCACGCATGACAGGGCGTTGCAGCAATACGGACTCCGCCATCGAGCGCGAGCCTATCGGGAGGACCAGAAGGGAACTCTCGCACTTGAAGATTTGCGGCAGGTGGTGGCTCTGGATCCATTAGACATGAACAATGTGGTGCGGCTCGGGGATTTTCTTTTTGATCAAGGCGAGTACGCCGAGGCCGAATCACTGTATGACCAAGTGTTGACGTCCAAAGCGCCAGTAGCACTGAAGGCTTGGGCGAAATATCGGTGGGGTCTGTCATTGGACTATCAGGGGAAGACGAGTGAAGCGCAGAAACTGTTGACGGAAGTGCAACAACTAGAAACGCAATCGCCAGAGTTTGAAAATACGATTCGTGCGGCAGCCGCGGCAGTACTCGATGAATTTTCGTTGCTAGGAAAGCCACAAGCAGGGAGCGTCAATGAAGGGAGTTAGACCAACCCCTTCTCCCTTGTTGCCCAAGGGAAGGAAATGGAAAGCTGATCGTCCTGTCCTAGATTTAGGTTCGGTCCCGCCTTCCCATGATCGATCATTATATGCGGCCATTGATGACACGCAGGCGGAGCCAGGTGAGCATCATGGGTCCCCGGCATGGAAGGAAGAACACCAACTTCGATTAGTGCGGCTTGGGGAACGGGCGAGTCGGCTGGCGCATGATATTCGAACGCCTTTGGCCAGTATTGAGTGCTTCGCCTCATTGCTGGGGCGTGAAAATCACAGTCAGGATGAGCGGCAAGCGTTGACGGCCCATTGTATCCGCGCTGTTCGCTCGTTAGATCATCTGGTCTCCAATATGTTGGTTTTCGGTGCACCGTTGCAGGCCAACTACGAAACGGTGAATCTGGCGGTCTTGCTGGATGAGGTGGAATTGTTGGCCTGGTCTCTCCTTCGTGCGAAGCGGCTGACGATTAATCGGGATGGTGAAGATACCGTGCCGGCAATCTGGGGGCAGGAATCTTTACTCAAGCAAAGCGTGCTCAATCTTCTCATGAATGCCATTCATGCGTCACAGCCTGACAGTGTCATTGAAATTCACTGTCGTCACGAATCACGATTAATTGAGGAGCAGGGGAGGCAGAAAACGAAAGACGGTTTTCTGCTTCGTATTCAAGATCATGGGTGTGGAATGTCTGAGCAAGAGCGTTCACGGATGTTTCAACCATTTTATTCCAATCGAAAAGGAGGGACGGGGCTGGGTCTAGCGATCGTCCAACAGATTGTTCACCTTCATCACGGAATGATTGATATTACGAGTCAACAAGGAAAAGGAACGACGGTTGAGCTCTTTTTCCCTCAGTAAAAGGAGAATGGCATGCTAGAGACTGCGAATGGGATGAGTCGGGGCATCCTGGTTGTCGAAGATGATGAACAGTTACAAACGGCCTTGACCAAAGTCTTGAGCCAACATGGCTATGACGTAACGGTCGCTCGTGATGGCTATGAGGGCTTAGAACACGTGGAACGGGAAGCTCCCTGGCTTGTGCTCACCGATTTGAGTTTGCCAGGAAAAGGGGGCATGGAATTTTTACGGGAAGTCCGGACGCAGGGCTATCATATGCCGGTGGTGGTGATGACGGCCTATGGTGGTGTGGATGTCGCGGTGGAGGCACTGAAATATGGGGCGACCGAATTCCTTCAAAAACCATTTCCCATTGATCGTTTAGAAAAGATCATTCAACAGCTGGACGATGATCGGAGTGAACCACGTCTGACATCGAACGGAGTCCAAGAAAAAATCCCACCGGGAGAACCACGCGAGGGGTTTTTAACGCGAAATCCCAAAGTGCTGCAAACCTTGAAAATGTTGGACATGATTGCGAGTAGCTCCGCGACAATCTTAATTCAGGGAGAAAGCGGAACGGGGAAAGAAGTCCTGGCTCGCCATATCCATCGCAAAAGCAGCAGGGCGCATCAACCCTTTGTCGCGATTAATTGTGCGGCCGTACCGGAAGGGCTTTTAGAAAGCGAATTATTTGGCTATGAGAAAGGGGCATTTACCGGGGCGCTGACGAGACGAGCCGGGAAATTTGAACAGGCGCACCACGGTACGCTGCTATTGGATGAAATTGGGGAGATGAGTTTAGGGCTCCAGGCGAAATTGTTGCGGGTGCTTCAAGAGCGAGAAGTCGACCGTCTGGGGTCGCGGCAACCCATTCCCGTGGATGTGCGGGTGATTGTCACGACCAATCGGAATTTAGCTCAGGAAGTTCAAGCCGGACGGTTTCGAGAAGATGTATTTTATCGTTTGAGTGTGATGCCGTTTACGATTCCTCCCTTGCGAGATCGACCAGAAGATATCGAGTTACTCGCCGAGCATTTTTCCCACCGATCTTTTCTGAGGAACCAACGTTCCTGTAATGGGTTTACCGATGAGGCGATGAAATATTTAAAAAGCCGACCATGGCGGGGCAATGTGCGTGAATTAGAAAATGTGATCGAGCGGGGAGTGCTTTTGGCAGATAATGGGCCATTGCAAGTAGAGCATTTTCAATTTGACGAACCGACATTAACATCGACCTCTACCCATGCACCGACTGGAACGATTTGGGAGATGGAACGAGACCTCATCATACGAACGTTAGAAGCGCATAATTCGAATCGAACTCACGCGGCGAGAACCTTAGGGATCAGTATTCGCACGTTACGCAATAAATTACGAGAATATCGAGAGCTGAATGGGGGCCTCCCGCTGGGCGTATAAACGGTACGGACAGAGGTTTCCTGTGTATGGGGGAAAAATGGCAGGAGGGATTGGCAGGCCTTGTAGGGGAAAAGCGGAAAATTATGCCGGAGATAGGAAAAAACTTCATGGACCATCTTGTGCCCTGATAGGAAGTGCATGACGGAGAAGGTGCCGGATGGAGTTTACATGGGCTCAGCAGGGTTGATGCGGCATTAGTGTTGCTGGTCTCATGAAGAACAATAGGCTGTGGTCGACTATCAACAGCCAGACAGGCTGGGACAGCCATTTAAGTGAAACACAGCAGGATAAAGGAGTGTGCTCATGATGATTTCTCCATGGGATCCAGGGACAGTCTTATTTGAACGCGCATTGGATGTTCGGAGTGGGATTCACGAGACGATTGCGTCCAATATGGCCAATGAAGAAACGCCCGGATACAAGGCTCGACATTTGCCCTTCCCTGAAACCTTTTCCGCGTTGGTTAATGGAGATGGTCCAGTTCAACAGGCCAATACGAATTCGCGTCATTTAGGTGGTCGGTCGGGTGAAGACAATATGTTCCACCATACGATTCATGAAGATCTCGGCGCGGGAATAGACGAAAATACCGTGAATTTGGAACAAGAAATGACATTGATGGCTGAAAATACCCTGCTGTATATGGCGGTCAGTCAATTCCTGGATGGACGTTTTGAAGGATGGAAAAAGGCAATTGATGAAGGGCGCTAATAGACGTGAGGGGGTGAAGGGGTAGGCGTAAGGAGGTAAAGAGCCAAGAGATTTTGAAACTTCGCTTTACGCCTCACGCTTGACGCTTCAGGAAGACTTCTCACTATTTAAAAGGGAGAACAGGATGGAAATTGATCGACTCTTTGCGGTGGTTGGCTCGGCTTTGGATTCTCAGCGGCAACGGTTGAATGTCATTGCAGGAAATTTGGCCAATGCGGAATCAACACGGTCACCAAATGGGGGGCCGTATATTCGACGTGACGTGGTGTTTCAAGCCACGTCCACTCAGGCACCTTTTCATTCAGTTTTTAGCAATGCGTTTGGAGATTCTTCAGCCCCATCAGGAGTGAGAGTCACTGACATTATTGAAGATTCCCGACCATTACGCACTGTCTACGATCCTGATCATCCTGATGCCGATGAAAAAGGATATCTGCATTTGCCAAACGTCAATCCTATTGAGGAAATGGTGAATCTGATGTCCGCCACGAGGGCCTATGAAGCGAATATTGCGGTGATGGAAACAGGGAAAACGATGACCCTCCGGGCGTTGGAAATGGGGCGGTAAATGGTCATTCGTAAGGGGTGAGGGGTAAGGAGTAAGGCGCCAAACATCGAAGGCAAGAGCCCCAGGACGCATATCTTCAGCCTTCTAAAATGAGAAAGGTAGTGTGTTATGGATTATTCAATGATTAAAGGGATTGAGGGGATTTCGGAACCCTTTGGCAGTTCGCCGGTGAAGAAAACGGCCTTAGGTGGTCAGGGATTTAGTGACGTATTGAAAAACGCGGTAGAGTCGGTCAATGCCATGCAGCATGAAGCCGGGCGCTTAGAAGATGCCGTGGCTAAAGGGGAAAACGTCAACATTCACCAGGCGGTGATTGCTGGGGAAAAAGCCGGGCTCTCTTTTCGTTTACTCATGCAAGTCAGAAATAAAATGATTGATGCCTATCAAGAAGTCATGCGAATGCAGGTGTGACAAGGATTCGTTTGTCATGCGTGGTCGTCTACCTGGTGGAGTGCACATCCTGTGTTGTTGGGGAATTTGTAGGTAATGGGAACATTTTCGGAAAGTCTTATCAGTAATTTTCAGGCCCTCACCCTTGGGCAGAGATTAGGGGCCGTGGTGGTCCTGGCGTTGGCCATCGCCACGATTCCCATGTTGATGATGCTGGGGAAAGAACCCGAACTGGTGGTCTTGTTTTCCCAGTTGGATGCAGAGGATACCCGGGCCATCATTCAAGAATTGGGGAAGCAGGGTGTGACCTATGAGGTTGGGGAAGGCGGCAATACCATCCATGTCCCTGCCGAACGGGTTCATGAACTGCGCTTGCAGTTGGCCTCGGTTGGGCTGCCGGAATCGGCAGGCGTTGGATTTGAAATTTTTGATCGGACGGGAATCGGCGTCACTCC
>JAOUQB010000081.1 GCA_029879555.1 Nitrospirota bacterium
CAGGAGGATAGAGAACGCTAGGAGCCATCCCGGTATCTTTCTCCCACAAATCCGATAAAAACTGAGTGGCGGTTGTGTGTACATGGGGTAGACCTCCTTACCTGATGGCTTGAAATCGGCTATCACAAGTATAGTTTATGGAATTTGTGTACGGTTTCTTAAGAATAACGAAATTCTTTAAAAGGTCAAGGCCTCATGGCATAGGAGAAGAGCCCAGCTGGGTCCTAGTGGCTCCAGAAAAAGCCAGATTGAGAAATAGCAGCTTGCCCATGAACAGGGCTTATTTTAGAGCTGCGGGGGAAGCTCGTCAGCTAATTGCCGGATCATGGAGGAATCTCTGGGGGTCTGTTCCACTGGCTGAAGGTCGGGTATGTCCTTTCGTGAGTTCACACCCAGGTGCTGAAATTTTCGAGCAGAAGGCAAAATGCGGTTTTCAAGTGACGTGACTGTGGCATTGTAGGACTCAACCGCACGACCCAGGGCATGACCCACCTTAGCAAAATGTTCGGTCATGGTACCCATGCGTTCGGCTAATTCTTGCCCCAAAAGGCTAATACGCTGCGCTCCTTCCGCAACTTGTTCTTGCCGCCACCCATACGCGATGGCTCGTAACAGGGCGATAAAGGTGGTAGGGGTGGCAATAACCACTTTTTGCGTTAATGCTGACTCGATCAATGTCGGATCCTGTTCAGCCGCAGCCGCCAAAAAAGAATCGTTGGGAATGAACAAGACAACAAATTCTGGCGCAGAAGGAAATTGATCCCAATATTCTTTTGAGGCCAGTTGGCGAACGTGCGTTTTGACATGGCCTGCATGGCGTTTCAATGCCATATCGCGGGATTCATCAGTATTGGCTTCTAAGCTATCGAGAAAGGCGTTCAGGGGAACTTTTGAATCAACGACTACGTCGCGTCCTGCCGGGAGCTTGACGACCATATCTGGGCGGGATCGACCCGTACTTGTTGAAACACTTTCCTGCTCATGGAAATCACAATAGGCGGACATCCCCGCTAATTCTGCTGTCTTGCGCAAAGCAATTTCTCCCCATCGGCCCCGCACGTGAGGAGAGCGTAAGGCATTCACAAGCTTGGAGGTTTCAGTTTGGAGTGTCGACTGGGCTGTCGCCAAATATTTCAATTGTTCGCTCACAGAACTAAATTCACGAAGTCGCTTATCTTCTAAATCTTTGGTTTCTTGTTGATAGGTTCGTAAGGATTCTGAGAGTGGGCGCATTAAGGCTTCCAGAGAAGTGTGGCGATGATCCAATTCGATAGCCGTCTCGTCTTTGAGGGCTTTGAACTTTTCTTCCGCTAAGGCCAAGAAGCCCTGATTGTTCCCGGCTAAGGCTTCCGAGGCCAAGGATCGAAAGGTGTCGGACAGCGTGAGTTTAGCCTCATCTAACATCGTGCGTTGAGATTTGAGGTGGTATTGGGAGTCCAATAATTGTGTTTCGGCTGCGACTTTCGAGGATTCCATGAGTCGAAAATCATGGCGAAGAGTTTCATGCGCTTGCTGGACCTCCCCTAATTGGACTCGAAGGTCATCCAGTTGAGCTGTCCGCGTGGCCAGTTGGGTTTCAGCGTGCTGGAGGACTGTCAGCGTGCGATTTCGATTTATGAGAGAACAGAATGCCCACGTGAGTGCACCACCTATAAGAGCACTGGAGAGAAGCCACCAAATGGGTTGAAGATTTTGCAGAATATTCATAAGAAATAAGGCTGAAATGGTGAGGGACTAGCTAGAAGATAGTCTAGCCTGGCAAATCTGGGTACGTCTTTTCAACTCTTTCTTTAAAATTCATACAGTAGGGCGTGCCTGATTGTCATGAAGGGGTATATGGTCCAACCGTTCTGAAAGCTGTCTTCATAGACGAGATCCGCATTCTTGGGTACAGTACCTGGAAGTCATACGAATAGAAGTCCCTTAGGCATGAGATAACAGGGGGAAGTTTTTATGGAGAAAAAACATCGCGTTTCACTATGGTATTTCCTGATTGCATTTTGGGCGTTAATCATTCTCCAGGAAATATATGTCGCCTCTCAACATATGGATGAAGTGCCCTATTCTCAATTTAAGGCTTGGGTTCAAGACGATAAGGTGGCAGAAGTCTCGATTACATCGACAATCATTCATGGAAAGCTGAAACAGGATCGTGAATCGGAAGCCTCACAATGGTTTCAAACGGTGCGGGTGGATGATCCTGATCTGGTTCGACTGCTTGAAGAAAAACATGTGGAATTTGCGGGTGTAGTCATCAGTACCCTGTGGAAGGATGTCGCCTCATGGGTGGTGCCGATCTTAGTGTTTGCCGGAATTTGGTTTTGGCTGTTGCGAAAACTCGGCCAGGGAGCCGGCGGAGGATTTATGCGTATTGGAAAATCCAAAGCCAAAATCTATATGGAAAAAGATATTCCTACCCGCATGAAAGATGTGGCTGGAGTTGATGAAGCGACGGAGGAATTGTTGGAGGTCGTAGAATTTTTACGCACACCGGAAAAATATACCCGAATAGGAGGAAAGATTCCAAAGGGGGTGTTACTGGTGGGCCCGCCAGGCACAGGAAAAACCTTGCTGGCCAAGGCCATTGCGGGCGAAGCGGGCGTACCGTTTTTCTCGATTAGCGGATCTGAGTTCGTGGAAATGTTTGTGGGAGTTGGTGCGGCCAGAGTTCGCGATTTGTTCGAACAGGCTCAAGCCAAGGCGCCTTGCATTATTTTCATCGATGAGCTGGATGCGATAGGAAAGGCCAGGGGGTCAGGTCCGATGGCGCACGAAGAGCGAGAGCAAACGCTGAATCAACTGTTGGTCGAAATGGACGGGTTCGATCCTCGGGTTGGTGTGATTATTTTAGCGGCCACGAATCGACCAGAAATCTTAGATCAAGCGCTACTTCGTGCCGGACGGTTTGATCGGCAAGTGTTGGTTGACCGCCCGGATCGAGTCGGGCGGGCTGCGATTTTGGCCATCCATGCCAAGGCGATTAAGTTGGCTCCTGGCGTAGAATTAGAAAACATTGCGGCTATGACGCCAGGGATGGTTGGGGCTGACCTGGCCAATGTGGTGAATGAAGCCGCGTTGTTGGCGATCCGGCGGGGGCGGGAAACCGTGGAGCAACAAGACTTTCAAGAAGCGGTCGAACGCGTCATTGCAGGGCTGGAGAAGAAGAACCGCGTCCTGACCAAGGAAGAACGTCGGCGGGTGGCACATCATGAAGTCGGACATGCGTTAATTGCGATCTCGTTACCCGGTTCCGATCCGGTTCATAAAATTTCCATTATTCCGCGGGGCATCGCAGCATTGGGGTATACCCTCCAATTACCCACTGAAGATCGCTATTTATTGACACGGACAGAATTAGAAAATCGTATTGCGGTGCTGCTGGGTGGGAGAGCGGCAGAGGAATTGGTCTTTGGGGAAGCGTCGACAGGTGCGGCCGATGACTTGCAAAAGGCAACAAGTATCGCCAAACGAATGGTGAAAGACTATGGAATGAGCGAAACATTGGGAACGGTGGCCTTGGATCAATCGGTGAAGCCGACCTTTATGCCCACGTCTGAAAGTTATTCGGGGGCCACATATTCCGAAAAAACAGCACAAGATATTGACTCAGAAGTGCGACGGCTCATCGATGAACAAGGGAAGCGAGTGAAGACCTTGTTGGCGAAGTTGAAGCCAGTGTTGTTATCTGCAGCCGAGCAATTACTTGCCCGGGAAGTCATGACCGGTGAAGAGTTGCAGGCTTTAGTTCCTCCCGAGCACAAACAACCCCTCCTTCAATAATCGTTGCGCTTCACGCCGAGCGTTTAGTGGCTGCCTTGATGCCCCTGGTCTTCATGCGTGACCTGAATGTCGATTTTTCGACCTTCCCGCTCTAAGGCTCGAGTTCCAAATCGATAAGTCTCAGACATCGTGGTATGTGCCATCCGACGATCTCGAGGTTCTGGAAATTCCATTCGGGTGGTCATTGTTTCGTTGGCCAGGACGACAACTTTCATGTCCAAAAAACCCGCCATGCCTGGGTGCCAGGCCACCAATTTATAGACACCTTCTGGAATGTCCGGAAGTGTGAAATGACCTTCTTTATCGGTGACGGCGTAATACGGATTGTGAACCGCCAGTCCCCATGCCTGCATATACGGATGAAATCCACATTCCAGGAAAAAGGTTCGTCGGCCTTGTGTGAGTTGAATCGTGTCGATCATCGCTTCACCCGGATTATGTTGATGATCGCCAAGCAGGTTCTTGGGGTGAAAGGGGTTGAGGCGGAGTGGACGGTGAAGCATCACCTTTGTTCCAAAGGGGGCGGTTTCATAAATGAGAACATCATGGATAATGGGGTCCATGTTGACGATATGAATGGGTTGTGAGTCACGTACGGCTAACACCCATGGGGTAAACACACAGTCTTCTACCATCACTTGGGCCGGTTGGGTTTCAGGAAAGGGTTTGCCTTGAGTAATCCCTTCTAGGAACACCACCGCATATTGTAGACCTCCATCAGGAGAGACTTGAAATTCATCTACCAAACGCCAGCCGGTGCCGGTAGATATCCGACCGCAAAATTCCGTGTCGTTATTCGTGATGAGGGAAAAGGCTAAGGGGGGTGGTTCTTTGCCGGAGAGTGTGACCTTGCCGGTAATGGTGCCTCCATTTGTCACGGTGGATTCTGTATAGGCAAAAGCCGTCGTAGAAAGCCCCAGAGTTAGTCCGATTGTGATAAATCTCAACGCGAATCTCATGAATCAATCCTTTGGTAAAGCAATAAAATGGTAATTGAAATAACCTCGAATTCTAAGGAATTTCCGAGCTCAATTTCCAGTCCCCCCGACATCCACCGAAAAAAATCTTACGTCCGCGATTTCTCAGGCTAAGAGCATCCACCCGCATAGAAAGAATGACAATCTAAGAAGTCGTTGTCGCATTCGGCTACACACCTGACACGTACCGCTGTCGCTCTTTTCCACACTTGAGAATCCTGTTCCTTCCAGGTAGAGACCTTTTTTTGGGTATTCCCCTGTATTTCCCTGAGCATGTTTGGTCTAAAGGGAAATAGGCATATCTCTTGCCAAATCTCTTTATGACGATCTCTGAGGGAGCAGAAGAGCCTAACTTAAACATCTTATGTATCAATGATTGAAATACGAATTCATGGGCGAGGAGGGCAGGGGGTGGTCACGGCTGCTGAGTTGCTCGCTTCGGCTGCATTTCGAGATGGGAAGGTGGCTCAAGCGTTTCCCAGTTTCGGATCTGAACGCATGGGAGCTCCGGTCACCGCATTTTGCCGAATCAGCACTATTTCTATTCGCAGCAGAGAACCGGTGGGGCATCCCAATGTGTTACTCATTCTGGATTCGACGCTGCTACATCAGATGGATGTCTTTCGTGGGCTTTCTGATCAAGGAATTGTTTTGATGAATTCGACGCGAAAGGTTGAAGAACTCGGTCTGAAAGATTGGATGTTTCAACACCCTGAAGTCGAGTTCTATAGTTTCCCAGCATCTGATTTAGCCGAAAGACACCTAGGGCGGTCAATATCCAACGTCGGCATGGTTTCAGGTTTTGCCTCCATCACAGGAGCGCTGACCAAAGAGTCAGTCCAGTCCGCCATTAAAGAAAAATTTCCTGGCAAATTGGGTGAAGTGAACGCTCTGGTTGCCGATGAGGCATTTGAGTATGTGTCGTCTCATCCCGTCCAAGCCTAAGGTGTTTTCATTTGCGATGAGGAACCGGTGAAACAACAAATTGAAGGCTCCCAAGCTGTCGCGCAGGCCGTGGCCCTCTGTCGCCCGGAAGTCATGGCCTGTTACCCAATATCTCCACAAACGCATATTGTCGAAACCCTGTCCCGAAAAGTGAAGGCCGGAGAAATTGGCAATTGTCAATTTCTGAATGTTGAATCGGAGATTGGGGCATTAAGTGTGCTCATTGGGGCCTCAGCCATGGGAGCGCGAACGTATACGGCGACGACTAGCCAAGGGCTCTTATTTATGGCTGAAGCCGTATATAACGCGGCAGGATTAGGCTTGCCAATTGTGATGACCATAGCCAACCGTGCGGTGGGCTCGCCCATCAATATCTGGAACGATCATTCCGACAGCATGGCCATGCGTGATGCCGGGTGGCTGCAGCTGTTTGCTGAAGACAATCAAGAAGCTCTTGATTTGCACATTCAGGCCTTTCGCTTGGCCGAGGAACTGAGCTGTCCGGTCATGGTCTGCATGGACGGGTATATCCTCACGCATGCATTCGAAGCGGTCGATCTACCAGTACAAGAGCAGGTCGATGCCTTCTTGCCGCCTTTTGAACCCGTTCAAGTGTTGGACCCTCAGGATCCTATATCCATTGGAGCCATGGTTGGGCCTGAGGCCTTTGCAGAAGTGCGCTACCTGGCCCATCACAAACATCTGCAAGCTTTGGAGGCGATTCCACGAATCAGTCAAGAATTTCAGGAGATCTTCCAGCGACCCTCTGGTGGTTTGTTGAAGCTGTATTCCACGGATGAGGCCGAAACCCTTCTGCTGGCCTTGGGCTCAGTGAATGGCACGATCAAAGATGCCGTCGATGATTTACGAGCGGAGGGCTGGCCTGTCGGAGCCATACAGCTCTGTTCCTATCGGCCATTTCCCTCGCACGCGCTTCGCTATGCCATCCAAAATGCCAAGCGGGTGATTGTGATTGAAAAAGATTTGGCCGTAGGGAAGGGGGGGATTGTGTCCAGTGAGGTCAAGCTAGCCTTGCAGGGATTACCGACTCTTGTGGATACCGTCATCGCTGGTCTTGGAGGGCGTCCGATTTCCAAAGCCGCCATCATTGACATCGTGAAGGCAGCATGTTTGGAAGGGCTGGAAGAGCCGCATTTCCTGGATCTGAATTGGGAAGCGATCAATCGAGAGTTAACCAGACAAGCAGGGCAACGACGATCTGGTCCGACGCCGGAAAATCTTCTTCGCGAAATGGGTCTATCGGGTGGAAAGACTGTTTAACGCACACGGAGAAACGTGATGTCGTATCAACGCGTCAAGTTTTATCAAACGGGAACCTTCACGGTAGGCAACCGGCTATTGGGAGAAGAGGACCGCACGGTACAAGCCCGGACGGATCGAACCAATTCTCTGAATTCTGGACATCGTGCCTGCCAGGGTTGTGGGGAAGCCCTAGGTGCGCGGTATGCCCTAGACGCAGTGATGCGGGTCACCAAAAAGCAAATGGTGGCGGTCAACGCCACGGGATGTTTGGAGGTGTTTTCCAGTCCCTATCCGGAAAGCGCATGGCAGATACCCTGGTTGCATTCGTTGTTTGGGAATGCGCCGGCAGTGGCCAGTGGTGTGGCGGCAGCCTTACGCGCCAAGGGGAAGACCGATATTCGAGTGGTGGCTCAAGGTGGGGATGGCGCCACGGTGGATATTGGATTCGGATGTTTGTCCGGAATGTTCGAACGCAATGATGATGTCTTGTATATCTGTTATGACAATGAAGCCTATATGAATACGGGGGTTCAGCGGTCAGGAGCCACGCCAGCACGAGCCTGGACTAATACCACGCAAGCCGTGGGGCCTGAACCGGGCAATCCCATGGGAGTCGGAAAAAATCTTCCCCGCATTGCCATGGCTCATGGTATTCCGTATGTCGCCACGGCGTCTGTTGCAGATCTGCATGACCTCGAGGCCAAAGTAACCAAAGCGATGTCCATACACGGGGCCCGCTATATCCATATTCACGTACCCTGTCCGTTAGGGTGGAAATCCGATCCGGCCCAAACGATTAAGGTCGCCCGGTTGGCTGTGGAGAGTGGTTTGTTCCCGTTGATTGAAGCGGAATGGGGAGTGGTGACTGACCGAACACCTATTAGAAAACAAGTTCCTGTTGAGCAATTTTTAGCCCTTCAAGGGCGGTTCAAGCACCTCTTTCATCCGCGAGATGAGCAAGCGCTTGCTGACATTCAAGCCATGGCTGATAGAAATATTCACCTGTATGATCTCTTGCCAACTAAGCCGGCGATGGAGTTGTAAGATGGAGCGCAAACCCTTTGCTATCACGTTAGATCCTGCATCGAGCTTGGCGAATCATACGGGCAACTGGCGCACGATGCGCCCGATCTACGTCGACCATCTGCCACCTTGTAATCAAGGGTGTCCAGCCGGAGAGAATATTCAGGGATGGTTGTATGAAGCAGAAGAAGGAAAATACGAAGAGGCTTGGCGCAAGATGATGGAAGATAATCCGTTCCCGGCCATTCATGGTCGCGTGTGTTATCACCCCTGTGAAACGGTGTGCAATCGCGGTCAGCTGGATGAAGCTGTAAGCATCCATGCCGTCGAACGCTTTTTAGGGGATTATGCGATTGAACAGGGTTGGCAGATTGAAGCAGGGGTGGCCACAGGAAAACAGGTACTCATCATTGGAGCTGGCCCCAGCGGACTGTCGGCAGCCTACCATTTGTCTCGGATGGGCCATGCCGTCACGATCTATGAGGCGGGGCCAAAGCTGGGAGGCATGATGCGATTTGGAATTCCGCAGTACCGCCTGCCTCGAAACATCGTGGAT
>JAOUQB010000573.1 GCA_029879555.1 Nitrospirota bacterium
TCCGGTTTAGACGCACCCGCCTTGGCTGTCTTCGTATAGAGCAAGACCTGACGTGACTCTCGATTAACCACACCCAGAAATTCTCGCCCTGATCCTATGGGCCAATTAATGGGACTGGCGTGAATCCCCAAAATGTCTTCAACTTCGGCCATCAGATCCAAGGGCGGCCGGCCAGGCAGATCCATTTTATTAATGAAGGTCAACACGGGAATTTGACGGAGTCGACACACCTCAAAAAGTTTTCGCGTTTGCGTTTCCACCCCTTTGGCCGCATCAATGACCATAATCGCACTATCGGCTGCGGTGAGCGTCCGATAGGTATCTTCACAGAAATCCTGGTGGCCAGGGGTGTCCAATACATTGATCACCGCCTGTTTATAGGGGAACTGCATGGCCGAGGCGGTAATGGAAATCCCACGCTCTTGTTCCATTTCCATCCAGTCTGAGGTCGCCATTTTTCCATTTTTCCGCGCACCCACCATTCCCGCTGTCCGAACCATGCCGGAATACAATAAAAGCTTTTCCGTTAAGGTCGTCTTACCCGCATCAGGATGACTAATGATGGCGAACGTGCGTCGCTTACTGGCAGCCGTCCGAATTTCTTGTTTGAGTTGGAGAGTGGTCATACTTCTTTCTGAACAAACAGGTTCGAATGATTATAATTTTTCCAACTGCCCTTGTGCCCGGGCAAGGCTCAGACGTGAGGCATTAAAGGTAAATAGCCCTTCAATAAGATTATCACGGGCTTGCGCCACCCGAGTTTGTGAATCGGTGACTTCAATATTGGTGGCAACACCCACGGCAAATCGTTCCCGCGACAATTCTAATTCGGTGAGTGCGAGCTTTAAGCCTTCTTCCGCCACAGCCACTTGCTGTTTGGCTGAATGAATCGTGAGGAGGGCATCACGAACTTCCAATGCCACTTGATATTGCACGTCTTGCGTTCGAATGGCTTCCTGCCTGACTTTACTGCGACTTTCAGAAATTCTGCCTTCTCGCTGCCCTCCATCGAAAATCGGCACCCGCATCAACACTTGAACATTGTCCGTCGTGAGGGCATTGGGAATTTGATTGCCAATCAGGCCCACATCCCCCGAAGCCTGAATGGACGGAACCCGCTCGTTGGTCACAGAACTTAACGTCAGGGAAGCCAGCCGCTCACGCCTCTTCTGCGCCTGCAATTCAGTCCGGTTTTCATTCGCAACCTGCAAGGCTTCCACAATCGATTGCTCCGAAACGTGCACCAATTTCATTTCATCAGTGAGCTCGAGGCGTACGTCGAAGGACAGGCCCATCGAACGAATCAAATTGAGCTTGGCACGATCGCGCTCATTTTCAGCGACGAGTAACCGCTGCTTCGCGTTTTCCAATTGCACTTTCGCCCGCGTCACATCTAAGCTGGTTGCCATGCCAGCCGATTTTCGTTCCGTCGCCAACCGAAGTAATTCATTATTGAGAACCACATCGGCCGTCCGAGCCACTACTGCAGCTTGGGCCCGAAGCGCCTCCAGATAAATCAAGCCAGTGGTCGCCATCGTATCCCGCTTGGTCACTTCCGCATCCAACCCTGCCACATCTACACCGGCTTTGGCAGCCTGCCATTTTTGAATAAGACTGAGACTGAAGACATTTTGCGTCAGAAAGGCTCGTGCCTCATAAAAATCCCTAGGACCCACAACAGTGGGAGACCCACCAAAAGACCCTGTAAAAAAACGCCGCCTGGCTCCGCTCACCGTTCCTGAGAGATTGGGCAAGAGTTCGCCTAATTGGGTATTGGCCACATCCTGTGCTTGGCGAATTCGTTCTTGGAATAACCGCACGGTAGGATTTTCATTCACGGCTGCATCCATGGCCTCTCGCAAACTTAATTTCAAGACAGGCGCTTCGGTTGGCAGAATGGAGCGCTCATCCGTCGCACCGAACCCTGACTGCGTGAACACACAGAGCAGGCCAGTCAGCACCCATGTCCACACACCCACCCGGCGTCCGGACTGTTGTGATCGGTGAATCACCTGGCCGTTGTTTGCACAATGTGGAATCCCCATATCTTAGACTTCCCTCATACTTCCCGCCACGACCGGCTTCGACATCACCATACGTACGCCAGCCTTCTTG
>JAOUQB010000574.1 GCA_029879555.1 Nitrospirota bacterium
ACAAGAAGATACCGCCAAGGCGTTGCAAGATCCTGCGAAAGAGGCTGGGATCGCTTTCGAGTCCGCAGCATTAACCGAGGTGTACCGTCTGACCAAAGGGTATCCGTATTTTTTACAGGAATGGGGGTATGTCGCATGGAATGTGGCGAAGTCTAGTCCCATAACCTTGCAGGTGATTCAAGATGCCACGTTGACGGTCATTCCCCGACTCGACGAAAATTTTTTTCGTGTTCGCTATGAGCGCCTCACGCCAAGTGAAAAAAACTTTTTGCGGGCAATGGCCGAACTCGGACAGGATGCCCATCGTACGGGAGATATCGCCGAAATTTTGAAAGTTAAAGTAACAAGTCTCGGCCCAGTTCGAGCCAAACTTATCAACAAAGGCATGATCTATAGCCCCGCCCATGGTGATCTCGCTTTTACGGTCCCGTTGTTTCGTGACTTCATGATTCGAACGATTCCTACTTTTCAAAGGGCATAGAATTGAATCTGAAGTTTCCTCTAGGGAGGTTCAGGCCAGGGAAAGTAGTACGACCGAAATTAGTAAATGGGAAGCCCAATTTCCAGAAACAGGTTTAAACCAGGTTTTCCCTGAACAGGGTGCTGGTGTGAACGACCTAGGAGATAAAGATATTGAAATAATTAAGTTCTATTTGGCCAGTATCATAACGAAGAAATTGTTGGGCAGTTTACTTCCCTAATTTCTCTCTTTGAGAGAAATCCTGTCTTTGCAAAGGCGGGGGCATCTACACATTTCTAGGTCGAAGATGGTGGGCCGTGTAGGGATCGAACCTACGACCCGCTGATTAAGAGTCAGCTGCTCTCTGCTTAACGACTGGAGGGAGTCTGTGGTGTTCTTTTAGGTCTGGGGCTAGGTGTCTTTTTTGCTCTCTTACGAGTGCTGTGAGATGATTTGGTCGCATCGCTGGCTGTCTCAAGTAACAGTCGAAGTGCTCGGTTGACGGACTCTTCGTCGGGAAAGACCTTTACAAGATCGGGGTCGATGAGCACGAGATTGGTCCCTGCTTTTGCTTTTGAGAAGTACTTCCCTCTTACGCCGCCACTCAATTTGGAAAAATCATATTCTGCGCGCATCTCATTTGCTGAGCTTTTCGGTATACTGTGTTTTCTCCATTTTCTAGGACTAATTTTTAGAATGTGAGTTCCACCAAACCGTAGATGGTAGGCTTGGGAGACCCTTTTCTCTAGGGTCGAACACTTTCCGGAAGACGCGACAAGATTTCGTCAAATACCGCTTGGGCGATGGCAAGTGCATTTTTAGCTTCATCCGTCGAAGGAACCTCTGTGTCCCCCGGATACCTGGATTCCCAAGCAAAAACTGTGAGGTCACGAGCGGCCATTAGGGTAGAAGTCAAACTTGGATCAATGCTTTCGCATTTTCGTCCGAGTTCGTCGAGATCATGGGTTTTTCGAAAGATTTGCTCATGGACAGCAAGGAAGCCTTTCATCGTTTTTTTCTGCGGCCTGTTGGCAATGAAAAAGAGCGTCCTCGATTAGTGGTGGGGTAGCTGCTAAATCAATATCGGCCCCTCGGAGATCGTTGGCTGCCTTTTGAAACCATGCTCTCGCCTCGATTTCTGATTCAGGCCGCATAGAGAAGAATCCCTTCCCGCTCAACAGTGGCTGGGAGGGAGGAAGGTGCTTTTCGTTGACTCTCGAATTCTTTCATTGTGAGAACTAAAATATCTTTTGAGGCCCCTACGCCTGTCAGGACTCTGAATGCTTCTTGATCGCGACGATATCTGGGCAAGGATGAATCCCTCAGTACCATAAGAAGATCATAGTCGCTGTCGGGCCCCGCTTGGCCGCGTGCGATAGAACCGAAGAGGTAGATGTATTCTGGATGAAATGTACTTGTTAATCTTTGCACAATTTCAGTGAGTATGGAATCCTGAAGGAGTTCTTCTGCATTTTTTGATATAACATCCATACTGTAAGATTTTTTTATCTGCTCGGGCTGTTTCGGAACACTTACGTTGAAAAAGATGGTGGGCCGTGTAGGGATCGAACCTACGACCCGCTGATTAAGAGTCAGCTGCTCTACCAACTGAGCTAACGGCCCCACCGAGTTTTGCTATGCGTTAGGGGTGAG
>JAOUQB010000082.1 GCA_029879555.1 Nitrospirota bacterium
CCACCGGTAATAATCAGGCTGCGAGGTATTGACCTCTCGATCCCAATCGTAGGAGAGACCCATTCGCCGCAATTGCTTTTTCATGTACGCCACATTGTCTTGCGTCCAGGAATTTGGGTGTACGCCTTTTTCGATAGCCGCATTTTCCGCTGGCAGGCCAAAGGCATCCCATCCCATGGGGTGCAACACATGAAAGCCCCGCATGGTTTTATACCGAGCCACCACATCGCCGATGGCATATACCCGCACATGGCCCATATGGATCCGCCCTGAGGGATACGGAAACATCTCCAAACAATAATATTTAGGCGTGGAGGCATCTTCTTTTATCTGGAAAAGGCCACTTTGCTCCCAGTGGGCCTGCCATTTCGCCTCAACGGCTTGATGATCGTACGTCTGCGCCATGATGTGCCTTAGGAATAGTTGAGGGAGGACGATTCCGCCCGATTTTTCACCTTAGAGGAGAGAGAAAGAACGTCGCCTTCTCAGCAGATTTCCCTCTCAAATATACGAAAGAGAATCTAGCATAGAGGGGCCGACCCGACAAGCAAACGACCGGAACACAAACCACTGGAAATGTCCTGGATGATGGACTAAAAATGAAGAGAAAACCTAGGAGTGGGAGAACACCGAGGAAGACTAACGTGATGCAGCTTTACGAGGCTTCACGGCCACCGGGGCAGGAGGACGGGCCGACGAGCCCGAGATGGCCCCAACAATTTCTTGATGGTCTTGCTGTTGCAACCGATGGCGTTCAATAATGGGATCAATGATTTCACCACACATCAGACACCGCCACCCTGGCATCCAAATTTCACCACTCGTGGCCATATCTACAAAGTGATCCACGATCATGGTTCCCTGACAGCGCGGACATTGCATATCGACTCTACTCCATATTTCTGAGTTACAAGACTACACGTTCCTTCGGTACAGAACCGAATGAGCTTAAGGGGAAATTCCTCATCATTACGACAACTTGTTATGACCAATCCCTAAAAAATTCAGAATCCTTTAACTCCAATAACATAATCAATCATAGATTAAGATCGATTATTTCATTGAGCCAGAGGGATAAGGGCTTGGCTGCGAAGTTTGCGATGATAGGTGATGGCGAAACGGTGGGCTTCGTCTCGAATGGTTTGCACGAGACGGGTAGCCTGAGATTTGAGCGGTAATACAATGGGGGACTTGTGTCCGGGAAGATAGATGCGTTCATCTTTTTCCCCCTTGGCTTTGGCTAATCCACAGATGGCAATTCGTGATAATCCGAGATGAGTCATCGCCTCCATGGCCGCACCTAATTGCCCGATTCCTCCGTCAATGACAATCAGATCTGGAGAAGTCAAAACTTTCCCGGATTTCGTCGCCAACGTGCCTCCGTACCGACGTTTCACCACTTCGTGCATGCTCGCGAAATCGTTGGCCCCTTCAACGGTTTTAATACGAAACCGACGGTAGTCTGATTTTTTCATTCGTCCATTTTCCCACACGACCATGGACGCCACCGATTGCGCCCCCATGGTATTGGAAATATCGAAACATTCCACCCGATGAGGAGGAGAGGATAAACCCAACAACTGTTGCAACGCCTCAACCGCTTCTCGTGATTCACTGTGTACTCGAAGATGTTCATTCAATGCGGCAATCGCATTTTCTTGCGCCAATTGTTGCAACTGATGTTTGGCTCCCCGCTCCGGGACCACCAGCCGCACCGATTGGCCCTTTTTCTCCGACAGCCACCCCTCCACTAATTGTTGATCTTCAATCATCATGGGAAGCAGGAGCTCTTTCGGAGGCAGAACGGCTTGATAATAAAACTGTTCCAGTGTGGTTCGAACCAATTCTTCATCAGACACTCCACCCGCATCAGCCCAGAAAAAGTCTCGCCGACCTATTAACAAGCCACCCCGCACAAATAATAATTGCACATCGACTGCTGCCCCAGCTCGCGCCAGCCCCAACACATCCTGATCAACCGGACCAATTTGCGCCACCCGTTGTTTTTCCAAGGTTCGTTCAACTTTGAGAATACGATCACGCAAACGAGCGGCATCTTCAAACGCCTCTCGCTCAGCCAAGCTATGCATCTCATCTCGAAGTGACGTCAATAACTCCTGATCACGTCCTTCCAAAAACCACCGAACTTGGCCCACGATCCGATGGTAGTCTTCTTTCGTTTGATTGCCCGTACAGGGTGCCATGCAGCGTTTAATTTCAAATTCCAGGCAGGCTCGATCAGCGGTGCCATCAATCTCAATCTTACAGGTGGCCAAAGGAAAGACCTTCCGAATCACTTTCAACGTTTCACGCATGGCCCCCGTTGGAACATACGGACCGAAGTACAGGGCCTTATCATTTTTCACCCGTCGCACAATGGAAAGCCGAGGGAAATCATCGTGAATCGGCAACCGAAGATAGGGGTATTGTTTGTCATCTCGCAACACCACGTTAAAGCGGGGACGATGCCGCTTGATGAGGTTGCTTTCCAGCAGCAAAGCTTCCAACTCGGATTTCGCAATAATAGTTTCCAGATCAGCTGCCTGGGCCACTAATGCTCGAATCTTTGGACTGAGATCAGCGCCTTTTTGGAAATACGACCGGACACGGTCAGCCAAGACGGCGGCCTTTCCGATATAAATAATCTCATCAGCGCCATCCCTAAAGAGATAGACCCCCGGCTTCTTTGGAAGATGCTTTAATTTCCCCGCCAGCTGAGGGTTCACCCAGTCGTGAGCGGTCGCCTGACGGCTGGAAGATGTGGCAGGAATTTGGCTCATGGGAATAACTGATGCGCGAATTAGACGATGGCCACGCCAGGAGCCCGTTGAATCAACTCGATCTCATAACCATCTGGCGCATCGATAAAGATAAATCGACTACCCGAGGAAGACTGCGTCGGCCCATCGGTGATTCGGATATGTTTGGCGTGTAATGCTTGAATGGTCTCGTCCAAATCATCCACTTCAAAGGCCAAATGGACAAGATCTTCTTGGACGACGACGGGACCACTGCTTGGGAAGCTACACAGTTCAATCAGTTCTTCACTGTTAGGCACAGCCAAAAAAGCCAGATGGGATCCCCTCGGAGAGACTTTTTGCTCCACCACTTCCAACCCCAGCACCTCACGATAAAATCGGAGGGTGGCCTCCATATCACTCACCCGCATGCGGGTATGCAACAGTTTTTTTACCTTCATCAGATTACCTCGATCCTCCTTCTTCTGATCGCATGGAACATATTTGGCAAACCCGGAACAGGCCGTCTTATGGAATCTGATCCTCATGGCATCCCATATTGGCCTTTGCCGGACAACATTGCTATATTTGGACTCATTCCGTAGACTTGCCCCGTTTTACCCCTTGTGAAACCGTACCCCCCATCTCATGGAGGAGATGTGCGTACCCAAACCATTCGTTTACTTCTGTACGCCACCCTGTTCCTTTTGGCCAACCCTTTTCTTTCCCCTTCCCCTCTATTTGCGGAAGGGTTTCGTGTGCTTGATCATGGAGCCGCGGCCACCGGACAAGGAGCAGCCTTTTCCGCACAAGCCGACAATCCATCTGCAGTCCATTATAACCCGGCCGGTATGACGCAATTAGAGGGCATCCAGTTTTCAACAGGAACGTTACTTATTGGCGGATCACTTCGATTTAACAGTGACAGCGGGCCCAAGGTCAAAGGGAGTCTGGGCAGCACCGTGTCCAATCCTCCTCCGAGCACCCTTTTCCTCACCGCGCATCTCCCTGCACTCGGACTCACGAATTTACCCAATTGGACGGTGGGCGTTGGCCTCACCTCGCCTTTCGCCCTGCAAGTCAAATATCCGGATAATAGCCTGATTGCCCCGATTAGCACGATGGCCGCCCTTCCGCTAATCGATATCAAGCCAACGCTCGCGTATAAAGTGAATGACTATATTGCCATAGGCGGTGGCCTCGATATCTATACGTTCGCAGATTTTCTCGGAGAAGGACATGCAGAAATCCAGCAGAATGCGGCACCTGGCAACGCATTTGGTATCCCAGCCGGAACAAACCTTGAAGGGAATGGCCGTGACACGGCCTTGGGGTTTAACGCCAGCCTCCTCTGGACTCCGTTTCGCACTGCGCAAGGCTTACCACAACTGAACGCAGGGTTCGTGTATCGCCATGGCGCCGATTTGGACCTGCACGGCGATTTTCTGGCTGGGGGGACACGCCTGGCCGGTGCCCAGACCACTATTGAACTACCGGATGTCTACACGTGGGCGATTGCTGCATGGCCGATTCGCAATCTCCAACGGGAATGGAAAGTGGAAGTCGATGTTGAATACGCCGATTGGACGGATTTCGAGGATTTGAATTTAAATTTATCAAATGGCGCGACCATTTCCAATCGCCGGAACTATGGGGATGCCTGGGTGGTTCTGGTTGGGACCGAGTATGTACTCTTATCTCCCAGCTTCCTCCCACAATGGGATGTGTCTTTCCGAAGTGGCTATGTTCGATCTGAAACCCCGGTTCGCAGTCGGACTCTCGATCCTTCGAATCCTGATTCGGACTTCAATGCCTTTTCAGTGGGTCTCGGGTTTTTATGTCACACCGGCGGGCACTTTTTAGGCATTCTTCCTTGCACCGGCCTGGGCGGAAAGGCCATTGGACTCGACCTGGCCTATCAAGTGTTGCTTTATGAAGCTCGCAACATTAAAAACAATCAACAACCGCTCTTAAATGGCACATGGGATACCACCATCCATGTAGGTGCCGTGTCCTTGCGGTTGATGTTCTAGCTCCCAAACTCAGTTTTTTCTCGCCTCCCCCCCTTCACCCTTTTCCTCGTTTCCTTTACAGTCTCTCCAGGCCTGCATCTCTTCCGAGGGACTTCATGACCCTGCTACCGAAAACGCATCGCATTCTTGAACGTCCCCTTATGGAGTGCCGGCCTTTTGGTCGAGACCTTCAGGGGAGGACGATTCAGGATGTGAGTGGCATTACCGTACGCGCCAACCTGGAATATCTGGAAACACTTGTGACACGCAAAGATGGCATCGAGGCCGCACAGGCCGCCTTAGAGCAGCTCGTGGTACTGCTGAATAAGCGCATACCCGACCGAACCTATCACGTGACCGTCGAATTTTTGAAAAATCCATGGAATAGTTATTCGTACGAATTCGTGATGTACTTGGCGGAATTTTCCATTCAACTAACCAAAGACCCTGATTACCATTTCAATATGGGAAAGGAGAAGTTTTTGTCTCCCATTGTGCAGATTCTTGGTCGTCCTTTTTCAATTGTCCAAATTTATCGGCTGTTCCCTTACTTCGTTGAGAAATTTACCAAGGGATCTCTAAAACCCGAAGTCATCTCCGTGACGAACGGACACGCGGTCATGCGCCTGCAATTTTCCAAATTGGCCTCAGCTCAATTCGGCCCCTATCTCCGAGGATGCGCCGAGCGCGTGTGCCATACCACAAAGGCCACGATCGCCCAAGTCCCAGCGGGCATGTTTAGACAACAACCAGCCACCATCCAAGATACCTATTGCATCGCTGAAGGGGACCCCTATTGCGAATGGATATTTCGGTGGAGCCCTCAATCCTCACCCCTCTGGGGCTGGATGTTCGCAGGGATCGCCCTGGGCCTTGTGACGCTGGGCCTGACCATGACGTTTGCCCCGCACTATCCATGGTGGGGCCATTCAGGGCTATCCCTCTTGCCGCTTTTGATCATGCCATTAACCGGACGAATCTGGACCGATCGGAAAGAACTCCAGGAACGTGGCACCATTATTCAGGAACAATTAGCTTTGGCAGAACAGCAACACGAAGAACTCAGAGGGGCCTACCTCCAGCAAGAACAAAGTCTGATCGAAGCTCGGCGGCATAATGACGAAATTGAGGCCTTGAATCTTGGATTGGAAACGAAAGTCCAGGAGCGCACGACCGAATTACAGCAAACCAATCAGGAACTGGAAACGGCCAATACCCGGCTCAAAGAACTCGATCGGATGAAATCTCAGTTTCTTTCCCATTGCTCCCATGAGCTACGCACCCCCCTCACTTCCATCAAAGGCTTCACGGAAAATATGCTCCACGGCATGGTGGGCCCCATTGCTGAACGCCAACATCTCTATCTCACCAGAATAAGCGCCAATGCCAATCGATTGACTCGAATGATTGGTGACCTCTTAGATCTTTCCCGCATTGAGGCCGGTACGGTGCGCTTGGCCCATCAGTCGGTGTCCCTTTCGACCCTTCTGGATGACATCACTCAAGAGTTCATGCCGCTGACTCAAACGAAAAATCAGGAGTTGGTGCTGGAAACCACGAGTGAGAACTTCACGATCTGGGGAGATCCAGATCGTCTTCACCAAATCGTGACCAACCTGGTCCACAATGCCCATAAATTTACGCCAGAAAATGGCCGTATCACCATGGCCATCTGCCAAGATCCGCCCAATCATATCCTCTTATCTATCACGGACACCGGCCCTGGCATTCCTCAGGAAGCCTTAGCGCACCTGTTCCAAGCGTTCTATCAGGCGCACCGAAGACCGGAAATCGGTACAGAAGGATTGGGATTAGGTCTTTCAATCGTCAAACAATTAGTGGATCTCCATGGCGCAACCATCACGGTGGATAGCACCGTCGGCGCGGGAACCACATTCTGCATTCGGTTTCCCAAAACCGTCTCTCTTGCGGCTTCTGCCTCGATCTGAGCGCAGCCTTCTCCTTCTCCCTTCAACGTCGTTGCCGCCCTCATGATTGTGGAATGTTTTGCCGCACGCGAACATTGTTGCGAAACGTCTTGACCCACTCGGCAAAAAATTCCGAAAAATACTCATGATTTTTATTGGCCTGCCGATAAACGTGGATAGAATTGCTTACTCATTATTTTTTAAGGAGGTGATCTCATGGCTAAAGTCGCCAAAAAGAAACCAGCAAAAAAAGCAGCTGTTCGTATGAAGAAAGCTTCGCCGAAGAAAAAATCTTCACGATAGCTTCCCCGGACGTCACACAGTGTAGCTCCGGGGAGCAGATCTCTGCTCTCCGGAATACACTTTTCCAACTCACCCTTCCCCAATCCTATTCGTCTGTTACTAAGCCCCGTGAAGTGTCAGGCGTAAAGCGACTCGGGCTTTTCCGTCTCACGCCTCATGAGCTTTTCCCTCACGCCCTACGCTTCACGCCTCACGCCTTCCGCTTCACGCCTTACGTCCAAAATGGTTGAGTTTCCAGGCTCTGTTATGTGATAACCTTGCCTGACTTTGACACTTCGAACGGTAAGGAGCGCCATGACGATCACTGCCCAAACCCAACTCTGTGGCCTGCTAGGAAACCCCGTCGACCACTCCCTCTCTCCGGCCATCCACAATGCCGCCTTTGAAAAATTGGGATTGAATTTCGCATATCTGGCGTTCCCCGTGGAAGATGAAAATTTGGAGAATGCCATTCTCGGCATCCGCGCACTGGGACACATTCGTGGATTCAGCGTCACCATTCCCCACAAGGTCTCAATCATACCGTTCCTAGATTCCGTCGAGACCACCGCAAAGCATATCGGCTCGGTCAACACCATCATCAAAGACCGGGGATTACTTGTTGGCTCGAATACCGACGCATCCGGTGCACTTCAGGCCTTACGGCAGGGAGGCGTGGACCTCGCAGGTCAGCGAGTCGTCATGCTGGGAACAGGAGGAGCCGCACGCGCCATCGCCTTTGGCCTCTGCGTGGAAGGGCATATTGCAAATCTCACCCTTTTAGGAATCGACGACAACGAACGAAGAGCGTTAGCCGGGGATCTGCGCGCCAAAACTCAAACCAAGATTACCGATCAGTCGTTAAGCATCTCAACCCTGGGGCCCGTATTGGCCAATGCTCAACTCGTCATCCACTGCACGCCAATTGGCATGCATCCAAAAGTTGAACAGAGTTGCGTCCCGAAAGAATTACTCCATTCCAAATTAACGGTGATGGATATTGTCTATAACCCGCTTAACACCCAATTACTTCAAGATGCCCAGGCCGCCGGCTGCCGGACCATCCAAGGCATGGAAATGTTTCTGCATCAGGCGGTGGGACAATTTGAACTCTGGACCGGGCAACCTGCCCCCGTCGACACCATGCGCAACATCCTCACGGCTCACTTTCAATAATGTTCATTCAGAAATCACTACCTCAGGTATTCCCTCTCCACCTTGGGGCTTTGTTCCGAAGAGGAACAAAAGGCTAGGGTGAGGGAGAAAACACCAAAAGGCACCCAAATCAACAGATCATGAATATCATTTTAATCGGATACAGAGGCACTGGGAAAAGCACCGTGGCCAAAATTTTAGGCCAACGCTTAGGACGCCAGGTCATCTCCACTGATGCAGAAATTGTCAAAGAGGCGGGCCAATCCATTCCACAAATCGTCGAGCAATTCGGGTGGGACCATTTCCGACAACTAGAAACCCAGATGTGTCAAAAGTTACAAGATCAGACCAACTTGGTGGTCGACACCGGCGGGGGACTCATCCTGAAAGAAGAAAACGCGAATATCTTGAA
>JAOUQB010000575.1 GCA_029879555.1 Nitrospirota bacterium
AAATTTGAATTTCCGAAAAAATATTCCCTCGAAAAATTAACCACAAAATAAAAGTACCAATTCAGCGATGCCAGTTCATAATTCCGAGATTGCCGAAAAGTTGAGCCGTCTGGCTGAGCTTCTGGAAATTCAAGGCGCCAATCCATTTCGCATTCGAGCTTATCGTAAAGCCGCCCAAACAATCGAAAGCCTGCCGCATCATGTCGCTTCGATGTTAGCCGAAGGCGCGGATCTTTCTGAGCTTCCTGGCATCGGAAAAGATTTAGCGACCAAAATCCAGGAAATTGTTGAGACCGGTCATTTGTCCCTGCTTGACCAGATCAGTTCTCAACTGCCCGGTCAACTTGCGGAACTGGCAAAGATTCCCACGCTTGGCCCCAAGCGGGTGAAAATGCTCTACGACATACTCGGCATTCAGGATCTGAAGGGGCTTGCGAAGGCGGCAAGAGCGGGGAACATTCGGCAGCTTCACGGCTTTGGACCAAAAATCGAAGCAAAAATTCTCGCAGAGACGGCGCGACGCTCAGGCAGGGAACAGCGGATCAAGATCAGTACGGCCGAAGAGTTTGGCGAGCCGATCCTCGACTATCTGCAACAGGCCAAGGGCATGAAAGACGCCATTATTGCCGGCAGCTATCGCCGGAGAAAAGACACGATTGGCGATCTGGATGTCCTGGTCACGTGCACCCATGCGAACACTATCATGGATCACTTTGTGGCCTATGACGAGGTTGAGACTGTCGTCTCCAAGGGTCACACCAGGGCCACTGTCATTCTCCGATCCGGTCTCCAGGTCGACTTGCGCGTGGTTCCTGAAGAAAGCTATGGGGCCGCCCTTCAATATTTCACCGGCTCCAAAGCCCACAACATTGCCGTCCGGTCTTTGGCTGTCAAAAAAGGTCTCAAGATTAATGAGTATGGGGTCTTTCGAGGAGAAACGCGCATCGCGGGACGCACGGAGAAAGACGTCTATGCCCAAGTCGGTCTCCGCTACATTGAACCCGAGCTGCGAGAGAATTGGGGGGAAGTCGAAGCCGGGCTCCACCATGCCCTCCCCGACCTTGTCACGATCCATAATATCCGTGGCGACTTGCATGTGCATTCCAAAGCCAGCGACGGCCATTTTTCTATCAAAGACATGGCCCTGGCCGCCCAGGCGAAAGGGTATGACTATCTGGCCATTTGCGACCACTCTCAACGCGTGACGATCGCCCACGGATTGGATGCTACACGCCTTGCCGCACAAATTGAAGAAATTGACCGGCTCAATCAGCAATTCAAGAACTTCACCATTTTAAAGGGAGCTGAAGTCGATATCTTAGAAGACGGGTCGCTTGATTTGCCCAACGACATGCTTACGCAATTGGATCTCACGGTCTGCGCGATCCATTACCAGTTCAATCTGACCAGGGCGAAACAGACGGCGCGCATCATTCGGGCAATGGACAACCCGTATTTCTCCATCCTCGCGCATCCCACCGGCCGCATGATCAATGAACGAGAACCCTATGAAGTCGACATGGAACAGATCATGGCCGCGGCGCTGGAGCGGGGATGTTTTCTGGAAGTGAACGCACAACCGGTACGGCTCGATCTAACCGATCTCCACTGTAAGATGGCGAAAGAGATGGGAGTGAAGGTCGCCATTTCCACTGATGCCCACCGAACGACAGACCTTGAATTTATGCGCTTTGGCGTGGGGCAGGCGCGGCGGGGCTGGCTTGAGCCTGAAGATATTCTGAACACATTTTTCCTCACGGCCCTCAAAAAGAAGCTGATCCGTTCTTGATTTGTCAAAATTTAGGCTTTACCTCTCAGTCAGGGTCTGATAAATAGTGAATCTATTGAGTTCTGAGAATGGAAGAAATTCCCCATCCGTCGTTCCCGTAAAAATGGAATTCAGGGTTCATTGAATATCTGCTGGATGTCCGCCTAGGACGGTGGTCAGGAGAATTCTGGTTCTCCGGATAGAAGCCAATACCCTCACTAAACTGAAAAGTACGTAAACGACAATCCATTTTTACCGTTTTTTTTTGCGCCAATACAGCCTAAGCAGCCTAATGACCTCATACCTTCAAAAAATATGGGAACCGAGCCGACTTGTACATTCAG
>JAOUQB010000576.1 GCA_029879555.1 Nitrospirota bacterium
CGGGATGTGAAGAAGCGCCATGGTGTGGCCGTTGACCCCGAAACGGAAATCACGATCACGTGCGGAGTGACGGAAGCCATTGTGGCGGCCATGCTCGCGTTGGTGGAAGAGGGCGATGAAGTCATCATTATCGAGCCGGCACACGAAAATTATGTTCCGGCTGTGTATTTTGCGAATGGGATTCCACGGTTCGTCACGCTTCGTCCTCCTGACTATGCGTTTCCCGTGGATGAATTTCGCGCGCTTCTCGGTCCTCGAACGCGAGCCATTATCCTGAATACTCCGCATAATCCTTCCGGGCATGTGTTCACGAAGACGGAATTGCTGGAGATTCTACACCTGGCTGACCAGCATGGCATCTATGTCGTGACGGATGAGATCTATGATCATTTGTATTACGAACCTTCACGGCATCTTGCTCCGGCCACGCTGGCTCCTAACTGGAAGAGTCTGGTCATCACGGGTGGCCTCTCAAAAATTTATGCGGCAACGGGGTGGCGGTTGGGGTATGTGCTGGCTTCCCCAGAAGTCACATCAGCGATTCGCACGGTACACGATTATCTCACCATTTGCGCCCCGACTCCATTTCAATATGCCGCGGTGACGGCATTGGGATTACCCGAGACCTACTATGCCGAGCTTCGTGCGGTATTTTTTCAACGGCGGGAATTGACGGTACGGATGCTCAGGGAAAGTGGCTTTGAACCCTATGCTCCACAAGGGGCCTATTACCTGATGGCTGGCTTTTCCGATTGGCACCATCAGGGAGACTCAGCATCCTTTACCAAACGATTGATCGCTGAGGCGAAGGTGGCTGTGGTGCCCGGGAGTGCCTTTTACTATCAGGCCACCGATTTAGGGCAGAGTCTGGTTCGGTTTGCCTTTGCCAAAACGGATCACGTGTTAGAGCAAGCAGGGGAGCAACTCCGTCAGGCGTTTCAGGAGCGTTGAGTCGGCAATTCCCCTGGATCTAATCCCCATCGCCAAACAGGCGAACACATTACGATATCCTTTTCTCTCGCCTGTCACACAAAAGGAAAGCCACACATGTCTCTGACCGTATGGGATGAATTTTCACAGAAGATTTCCGAACTGGATACCTTGGCGGGAATCGGAGGACTTCTGGGTTGGGATCAGCAAGTCAGCATGCCGGCGGGTTCAGCCGGAGGCCGTGCCCAACAGAGTGAGTTGATCGGGCGGTTGTACCATGAGGGTCTCACGTCTCCGCGATTAGGCGAACTCATTGAGGCAGTAGCTGCTCTCCCAGAATTATCCCTGGAGCAACAAGCTGCCGTGCGAAATATGCGGCGGACGTATAGCCGAGCCACGTGCGTCTCCACAGACTTAGCCAGCCGAATGGCCAAGGCCAGCGCCAGTGGCGTGGCAGCGTGGGGTGAAGCAAAAAAGAACAAATGTTTCCGAGAATTTGCGCCGAGCCTTCAAACCAATCTGGATCTGGCTCTTGAGCGTGCGACCTCCATCGATCCTACCCGACATCCCTATGACGTTCTGCTTGAGGATTATGATCCCGGGACGACGGTTGAAGATTTACGCCGGATGTTTGGCGCGCTGCAGCAGGGGCTCACCGATGTTCGGCAACAGGCGTTAGCCAGGCAAGGAGTCAGCGCCTTTACAGACACGTTTGAGATCTCACAGCAAATGGGCTTGCATCAAGAGGTCATTCGAGCGGTTGGGTACGATACGACGCGGGGAATCTTGCAACAGGCGGAGCATCCTTTTTCTTGTCGAGTCGGCAGTAACGATGTGCGTATTGCGACGCATGTTCATGAACGAGATCTACTCAGTGGGTTGGCCGCCACGATGCATGAATTAGGACATGCTCTCTATGAACAGGGGATTCCTGATGGGCCAGGAGGGTCGGCGGTGTATGCGGCGACCTCAACGGGTATGCATGAATCACAATCCCGCTTGTGGGAAAACATGATTGGACGATCACGGGGGTTTTATCGATGGCTGCAACCGGTGTTCGCCAAACATTTTCCGGGACGGGCCTTCGATCCTGAATCCGTGTTTCAGTCTTCCACTCGGGTGACCTCAGGAAGTATCCGGATTTTTGCAGATGAAATTTCCTATAATCTGCATATTATTTT
>JAOUQB010000577.1 GCA_029879555.1 Nitrospirota bacterium
ATATGGATCGAATCGCAGAACTCACGGAATATTCCAAGGGAACCATTTATCAACATTTTTCCTGTAAAGAAGAAATTTTAGTACAAATGCTCATCCAATCCGCACAACAATGCGGCACCTTTCTGGGCAGAGGTTCCCAGTTTCGGGGTACTCCCAGGGAACGAGTGGCTGCCATGGCTTTGGGATACGATTTGTTCATTCGCCTAAATCCAGATCATTTTAAATCAAAATTATTGCTCCAGAATGAATCCATCCGGGCCAAGGCCTCCCCGGTCTTCCAAAAAAACTTGGAACAAGCCGAGCAAAATAATATCGGGCTTGTCTCAGAGGTGTTACGAGACGCCGTTGAGCAAGGCCACGTTCAACTTCGGAAGGGGATCACTATTGAAGAGGTTTCCTTTGGTTTGTGGGCAGGAGCCTTTGGGACCTATGTGCTCATGTATTCGGAAGTCAACCTGCATGCCCTGGGAATTTCCGACCCGAGGAAGGCGGTGTGGGAAAACATTCATGCGTTGCTGGATGGGTTCGGGTGGCATCCATTTTTTCACGAACTGAATTGGGACCAGACCAGAACTCACATTCTGAAAGAAATTTTTCCACAAGAGGCACATCAGGCCGGCATCGCCTAACACGAAATATTTTTTTGATTCAAGATGACGAAAAGTCAAAAATTGACTATTGAGTTAAAAGGGAAATGTTTGACTGTTCCGATGGTGCCATTGGCGCCCCCAAGGAACGACAACGATCAGACAATGAAGGAATCATCTCGGAAAAATTTGGAACCCGTAAGCTCAGAAAGGGGTGGCATCATGAACTTCGCAGCCAGAAACGCTGTTTCAAAAACAATCCTCCTGACTCTAATGCTTTTTTTGATGTTGTTCATTCGGATACCTTTGAATGCAGAAGCCACGTTGCTCGCCGGAAACGTGATGAGCGGGGGAGAATTGGGCCCGCTGCCTAACTTGACGGAAAAGAATCCCGTCAGATTGCGTGATCCCATAAAATGGGAAGAACGATTGCTTGACGTTCCGCACCTTCAGCAGGCGCCTCCAAAATATGACCTCCAGTGGAAGCAGGGCCCAAATTTGTCGCTCAAGAACCCAGGGAGGTTGCCGGGTATCGAATTGGGCGTCGAAATGCATAGCTTTCAAGCGTGGCAATCGTTCATTCCCGAAGAAAGACTTCCTGAAGAGATGCTCGATAGCAGTAACCAACCACTACTGCTTCCCCCCTCCCTGAATACCCCAGACTATAATGGAGGATTTCTCAGGTTTACCTGGTAAGAACTGAAAGGGTGTGTCCAATACCCATATTTTCCTCCTAGTCTCGAAACCCAAACAAAATACGATCACTTTCGTCCAACCACATGGTTGGGCTGCATTTTTTCTCATTCAAATCGATTTTGGATCCCATGTCAGTAAAGCTGGGTTTGAGGCGAATTCAACCCCTAAGTGCACCAGTGATTGATACTGGCCTCTGTGCTTGAATCCATTGCTTGAACACTTCCCAGGGCGTTTGAAATTCTAGGCATTTGCGAGGGCGATGATTCATCGCCTCGATGGCCGCGTCCACTTCCTCCTGGGATACGGTGTCCAAGCGCTTTCCCTTGGGGAAGTATTGGCGCAGCAAGCCATTTGAATTCTCATTGAGGCCACGTTCCCAGCTGTGATATGGCCGCGCAAAGTACCCTTGACACCCCAGCGCTTCCGCAATCTCTCGATGGCCACTGAATTCTCGACCATTGTCATACGTGATCGTCGCTACCCAGTCCTTCCAGGGTGCGAGCAGTGTGATGATCGCCTCCGTGACCAACTCGGCGGTTTTGCGGAGGATGGGGATCGCCAAGAACAGACGTGCTCGTCGTTCGGCCAGGGTCACGATGGCTCCCCCTTGTGGGCTTTGCCCATGATCAAGTCGGCTTCCCAGTCCCCCACGCGGGCCAAGGTCTCCACGAAAGCGGGACGCTCCTCAATCCCCTCCCGACCGGGGAGGTCCCACATGCGTCCTTGGTGCCATAGCGTTTTCGATAGGGCTTGGCTTGATGACGGAGGTGCCCATACAGCTGCCCCCCTTGGTGCTTGTCCTTGAACACAAATCGATAGATGGTT
>JAOUQB010000083.1 GCA_029879555.1 Nitrospirota bacterium
AATCGCCCCGCAAGAGGCACACCACATTCAAGGCAAAAAATGGCAAGGGGCCGCTGTCGGCTTGTTCCGACCAAGACGTCGCCTCATCATACACGGCATCCCATTGCCCGGCGGCCATGGCAGATTCGATCACAGATGTATCACGGGAAGTCACAAAGAATTCCAATCTTGTAATAAGAAAACTACCGAGTCAAAGAATCTTCGACATCCGGTGACGTCGCCTGAATCAGGCTCCCCAAATAGGGATGGCGTTTAAGCATCTGTTGCTTCATTTCCCAGGCCACCGTGCGATACGACCAATGGCCTTTCACACCAGAACGCAATTTGGAAATATATTCCACTTCCGCAAAATCCATCTTAAACAAACATCGCACACGAAACCCAAAGGGGATCGCATAGAGTGCAGCCTCTTGATTCTCCAGGCGCAAGCGTTCGATATCCTGCTGAACGGCATCCATGGCTTGTCGATATTCTTTCTCCACTCTCGCCTCAGCCAAGATAGCCGGGACCTCATACCCATGCACCGTCGTGAAATTTTGTTGAATCTGTTGACACCGCCGATGCCGATGCATATCCCGCCATCCACCAATATCCATTAAAACATCAAAGATAAAGGCATAGCCTGAACGAAATTCCTTGGCCAGGTCATCATGAGGTCCTCGGCTTTTAATGGCCGCATCCACAACCGCCTGCTTTTCATTCTCAGACCACGTCTTCACCCAATCCAGAAGGAGACGATAGGGTGCCTGACTCACTCGGTAAACAAATGTGGTCACCAGTTCATCCAACGGAGCATGGGGCTCAAGAAGATCTACCGCCTGAGTATGGCCTTTCCACGAATCCGGGTTATCCAACCCCGACTGCTTTAACGAGACTTTCACGTGACGAAGCACGTCTCGATACACCGCATTCTGATATTCATTAGGAGCCGCATAGCGTGCCAACGTGGGTGCCATCGCTTCGAGTTTCGTGGACGGCTCCTCTTGCAAATCAGCCCAGGTGCTGGACGGTTTACCCGCGCAGGCTTCTTTAAGATCCTCGCCAATGCCCAACAATTCCGGAAGTGACGCTGATAGCAAACGCGTCATTTGCTTTTCCAACGTACGAATACTCACCACCTGCCCAACATTCGTCTTGGCCGACAAGGGCAGTAAATACCGAATCACATCATACGTCCGCGCAGCAATCGCCCGCTCGTAATCGGCCGGTTTCATGGTATCTGGACGAGGAGACCGTTCAGTCACATAGGCCTTAATCGGATCTTTCAGGAGCCGATAAATGTTATACAGACTCCCTAAAATACCGCGATAGACGCCCTCTGTTTCGCTATTCGTGATTTCGCTGGGCACATAACAGCCTGCTGCGGCAAAATTTTGATAACGACTGGACTTGGCCTGACCATCCCATAACGGTTCATCTTCTAGACGGATGGCGGCTAACTCGGAAATATTTTCAAAACAAATCGTCACATGCCCAAGATCAGCAATCGACCCATGCCCATACGCAAAATAAAACTGCTCCCAAAATTTTTCCGACGAATGGGCATGCACCCACTTCAAACTCTCTTCAATGGAATCAGGCGAACGGCTATACCGGGCTAATGCATAAGCCGACTTTTCAGGCGGCATCGGCGCCAAAGCAATGATTTTTCTGTCTCGTCGTTCGTCACTCATCAATACGGCTTCCAAATATAGGAGGTGCAAAGAAGGTTTGCACTATAGTCAGAGGGGGACATACATCTCAAGTTCAAATTCTCATGAACCGATGGCATCTTCGCAAACGCTTGAAACCGGAGAGTTCCTTGACTACACTCTCCCGTTTCCTACGAAATATTCTCCACCACTATGAACATCTCTGATCGTCAATCCCAGCATGGCCAATGGTCCTCTCGCTGGACCTTTATCTTAGCCGCCACCGGCGCAGCGGTCGGGCTGGGCAATATTTGGAAGTTTCCCTATCTTACCGGACAAAACGGGGGCAGTGCCTTTGTATTGATTTATATCATTTGTGTCGCCGCCTTAGGCATTCCGCTCATGATGGCCGAAATTCTGCTGGGGCGGCGAGGGCGCGCCACGCCCATTCACACCATGAAAGTCCTGGCAGAAGAAACCAACACGACCCAATGGTGGCAGATTATCGGCTGGTCCGGCACCATTGCCGGCATGTTGATCCTCTCCTATTACAGCGTCATTGGCGGATGGACGCTGGCCTATATCGTCAAATCCATCACCGGAATATTTAGTGGCGCCACCGGCGAATTCGCGGCATCTACCTTTGGCACTTTTGTGGGCAGCGCCTCCAGCTTATTTTTCTGGCATACCCTTTTCATGGTCATCACCATGGCGATTGTGGCAGGCGGCGTTCAAGGTGGCCTCGAAAAAGCGGTACAGTTCCTCATGCCGACACTGTTTGTGCTTCTGCTCGTTATGGTCGGCTACAGCATGACCACCGGGTATTTTGGTAAAGGGTTAGCCTTCCTCTTCACTCCCGATTTCAGCAAGCTCACAGGCTCCAGTATGCTTGCGGCCATGGGCCAAGCCTTTTTTAGTCTCAGCCTGGGCATGGGAACCATCATGATTTACGGCTCCTACGTGCCAAAGGATACCTCCATTGCCACCACGACCATCGCCATTGCCCTCGCAGATACGGCTGTCGCCCTCCTGGCGGGCATGGCCATTTTCCCCATTGTGTTTGCGAATAATCTGGAAGCCAGCTCGGGACCAGGGTTAATCTTTCAAACCTTGCCCGTGGCGTTCGGCAATATGACTGGCGGGATGATCTTTGGCTCGCTCTTTTTTACGCTATTATTGGTCGCCGCGTGGACCTCGTCCATTTCACTCATCGAACCGTTAGTCACCTGGCTCATTGAAACGTTCGGCATGTCACGACTCAAAGCCGCGATCTATTCTGGAGTGGCGACATGGCTGTTCGGGTTGGGTACGGTCTGGTCCTTTAATCTGTGGGCCGATCTGAAATTTTTTGGTCTCACCTTTTTTGATCTCCTGGATTTCATCACCTCCAACCTGATGCTCCCCTTAGGCGGCATCCTCATTGCTCTTTTCGCCGGCTGGCTCATGTCCGCCGAACACACCAAAGCTGAGCTCCACATTGCCAACCCCCTTCTGTACACCACCTGGCAGATTCTCGTGCGGTACATCGCGCCAGTTGCCGTGTTCATCGTCCTCCTCAACGCCATCGGCCTTTTGTAATTCTGCGTTCTTTCTAAAGGCATCATTTTTCAGGTTTTTTCTTCGGTTTATGACTCATTCCATGAACTCTCTTGGATTTATTGCCTCCTAAGGAAAAGGGACGGGTCAAGATGCTTCTTCACCGACCGAAATACATGTTGTTGGAAATACGCAGGACAAAAAACCCTTAGCACCAAAGGAACCATCCCTATGTCACAAATTGGTGTCCTCAATTCAGCCAATGCCCTCGCTCAACTCTCACTCCCGCTCATTGACGCCGCCACACCTTCGGTTCAAAAAAAATCCGCAGCCCCATCAATAGACGCTGTGCAAAATTTGAAGGATACCGTATCCATATCACTAGAGGCCCAGGCCGCTGCTTCAAAACAAAAAGCCCCCCTCGCCTAATCTTCTCTTTCCTTCGTACAATACTCATAGAAAAAAAGCCGAACTCTGAATAGAGTTTGGCTTTTTTCTGCCGAATGTGGCAATGGCGGATATGATATCTGCCTAATCTCCTCCCCCTTCCTGCAATCCAACGCCTTCCGCTCGATTCTTGGGGTAGACGGATTAATCAGTTGGCGAACCCTGTCTGCGCCGAGCGAGGCGTCATTCGATTTGGGTCCTTTTGCCGAAACAAAGAGACCCGCCGCCGGACCAAGCCTCGACCAACACAAAAATCATCAACTGGCATTGGGATATTTCCAAAAAGAATCTTACGATTCAGAGTAGAACAGCAATTGGACGCCAATTATGATTACCAAAACCGCCCAGATGATTTTAAGGACTGATTTCGAGGGAGGATCTTGAGATAAACCACGAGTCGACCGATTCAACCACTCTCCTCCGAACCACGCCATACCTCCAGCTAACGCCAATGTTCCCATCACATAATGATGCATCTGTATTTGATGGCCCGCTGGATGAGGCCCATGCATATGGAGAAACAACATACCGCCTCCAATGAGTGCAAACCCCGGCAACAACGAACTCCAAAACCATTGCTCCAGTTTTCCCACTCGTCTCAACCATTCAACGGTCCCGACTCCAAGGGCCAATACTCCAAATATTTTGTGTTGCAACATTTCAGAATCTTTTCCCGAAAGCGTTTCAGCCAATGTCCAAGAACCAATGGGCCAGGCTTCATGATCACTCCAAATCAGCAGAAAAATGCCGGAACCTAACAGCGCCGCCGGCAACAACCGCTGCGACCACCTCCACACCCTCCAACCCATCGCCATACCTAACTCAATCATTCCTACGATAATGACACCGACACCTGTCAACGCATGATTAAACTCGGAATAGGCGATACCTTCTCGCGACCCTTCCCATTGCCCAGGGGCGACCATAGCAGAATGGCCATGCTTTCCTTGATGAGCATGGTCATCCATGTCAGCCCAGGCTAGAGCCGGCGCCATGAGAAGTATTAGTAAAGGCACAACCATGAAGGTTTTCAAACGAAGTAACTTCATAGTGTCGAGATCCATTGTGCGATTATTTCAGACCAAACATTCATCGCAGCGTAAATGAGTTATGGGGAAAAGAACGACACACCCAAGTTAAACAACCAGGCATTCAGTCCAATATTGCGGTTACCAATGCCGGAATTCGAAATATGGTGAAATCGAAATCCTGCCGTAATGGCCCATTGATCCGAGACAAAGAACGACACTCCGGGTCCAGTTTGTAAAATGAAATTGAATTGGGTGCTTTGTTCAGGGATCCGTGGCGCAAGATCAGTCCATAACATTCCGGCACCGCCGTCCCAAAACGGCATCCATCGACCAAACGACAGAAAATTATATTTCAACACCAACGAGCCGCCAAAGGCGGACGCGCTAAAAGGCTCATAATAATGCGCGGCCATCGGCTCAAGAAGGAGCTCGACGTTCCCTGCCACCACGCCACTCCCAATTTCATCGGTCAGGACTTGTCCGATTTGGGGAAGAATGTAAATGGCCCGCCGATTGGAAGAGGGCGCATTATCAAAGATATTATTCCCTTTCCAAAAGCCTCCTAACAATCCATATTCCAATGTCCCCTTGGTAACTCGAGTACGCGTATCAATACCCTCTCCACAGGCATACCCACTGCACACAACAGAAAACAGCACACTCAGTACCCCGACCACATAATGTTCCTTTTTTAACAACGCCATCACCACCAATCCTTTTTTGGGGGGAATCAAATTTTCTATCATCAGCCGCAACTAAAATTGCGGGCAGAAAAAAAATTCTTGACTGGAGAAGGCAACCGCTCATTCCATGCAAAAACAAACAGGAATGTCGCATAATTGGGAAGAACAATTCAATGAACTTTTTCCCTCGATTGGATACAATACAGTACCTTTACAAGGTGATCCATGAAACCCATACTTCCCACTCCCCCATCACTTCCTATTAAAACAACCAAGCCTGATCCCCTAAAACGCCTTTCCCTCGCGGTCAAAAAACTGGACCAACTCATCGATCGCGCTCACCAACTAGGATCGTTTACCGATCAACTCCTGCGCGAAGACCAAACAGGCCCGAGTCTCCCCTCGTCAGAGATCGCCCCTGCGCTGCTAACAACCTCTCGTTCCACATCAACCGATAAAGAACCCAACGAACAGGTTGACACACAGGGAAAATACTAGGGGCTGTGAAGGAAAAGAACAGGGCCGGCGACGGATTGTCAACGAAAATAAAATCCGAATAGATAGGAAACTCAGAGCCTTCAATTCAGTTGGGTCAAAAATTTTCACCTACCCATCCCAGACATCGCCTGGGTTAGCTCAAAAAATCATCCCGCCTGACACCAACAATGGCTTCGTGTTTATGGATGACAACCCGCCAAAAATCTCTGCCGTTTGGCGTCCCTTGCTGCCATTTTCTGAGTTTGACGTAACCGCCCATCTGAATTATTGTAGCCGCTATTAGTACGTTTACAGGTCTGCTGATGAACACGTTTCTGGATACTACAACAATGAACAACAGAGGCCACGATGCTACATCCACACACCGAACTCAGGAGAATCAATGACGAAGTTGGGTATGGTCTTTTTGCAACTCGATTAATCCCCTTAGGAACCATCACCTGGGCTCTAGATCC
Source organism: Nitrospirota bacterium (assembly GCA_029879555.1). Taxonomy (GTDB): domain Bacteria; phylum Nitrospirota; class Nitrospiria; order Nitrospirales; family UBA8639; genus Nitrospira_E. The sequence goes on from JAOUQB010000083.1 coordinate 6,282, forward strand.
TCTCGATCAAATTCTTGATCCTTACACCTCAGACCAGCTTGAAGACCAATATCACGGCGATATCAAGCGTTACTCATGGGTCACCGGACAGGGCAAACGAATCTTGTGCTGGGATTTTGGACGGTTCATGAACCATAGCTGTGAAGCGAATACCTATGCTCCGGGCGGGTGTGAGTTTGAAATTGCCGTGCGCGACATTGCCCCTGGCGAAGAACTGACATGCGACTACACCACACTCAATTTAGAGGCCCCCTTGGTCTGTCAATGCGGAACGGCTCTCTGTCGTCAAACCATCAAAGCAGACGACTTAGCCGCTATTGCCGTCAGATGTGATGCCCTCATCCGGTCTGCATTCACCCATCTTCGAACCGTCCAACAACCACTGTGGCATTGGGTCGAAAATAATCAGATGGAAATCAACGCCATGTTGGCCTGTCCGGAAACGATTCCCTCCGTTTTACAACACCGATGGAACTCATCACCGCTCGTCTCTGCCGGCAAAAGTATGGGTTATTTATGACAGATAAGGCTACCCCGAATGACCAATCCTCCCGGACACCCGTGGTTAAAGTCCGGCGCGCTCGCTTGGATGATATTCCTGACATCTACACCTGCCAGGCAGCCGCATACGCGAATTACGGGCCAGGGGGACTTTGTGATGAACGTCAACTCAAGATGCAGGTCGAAGCGTTTCCTGAAGGTCAGCTCGTCGCCACCGTCGGCAAGCAGGTGGTGGGCTATTCAATGGCGCTCATCGTCCATCTCAATGATGATTCGCCATGGTATTCCTACGCCGAAATTACCGGTAATGGCACGTTTAGCACCCATGACCCTGCCGGGGATGACCTATACGGCGTGGATATGGCCGTGCATCCTGATTTTCGAGGCCGTGGAATAGCCGGCAAACTCTACGAGGGGAGGATGAACATCCTCAAACGCTTTAACCTGCGCCGAATGGTCGCGGGCGGTCGCATACCGGGATACCGGGAACATGCAGGTCGCCTGTCACCGGAACAATACGTCGAAAAAGTCTGTCGGGGAGAGCTGAAAGATCCCGCACTGAGTGCCCACCTTAAAGCTGGATATCACGTGAAGGGTATCCATATGAGCTACCTCCGCGACGAACAGAGCTTGAATTTCGCGACGTTCCTTGAATTTGAGAACACCAACTATCGAAAATCAAAACGCATGATTGCGGCCTCGCCGATGAAACGGCCGGTACGAAAGATTCGAGTCTGCGCCGCACAGTACGAAATGCGATCGGTCAAAAGTTGGGAAGAATTCGAACACCAGGTAGATTTTTTTGTCGCTACCGCTGAACAATACCACTGTCACTACTTACTCTTCCCCGAGTTGTTCACCGTCCAGCTCTTTAGCATGCTCGACCCGGGCATGAAACCAGTCGATGCCATCATCGAATTGGCTGGCATGGCAGACCGGTATCGTGAGATGTTTATTTCCAAAGCCAAGCGATCCGGTCTGTATATCATCGGAGGCTCCCATCCGGTTCGAGTCGGGGACGGCATCAGAAATGTGGCGCATCTTTTTGATCCGAGCGGCAACGTGTATACCCAGGACAAACTCCACGTGACCCCGAACGAACGACAAGAATATGGCATTCAACCGGGAGAAGGCCTCAAGGTATTTGAAACCAGCCATGCCCGGATCGCCATCCAAGTCTGCTACGACATTGAATTTCCCGAACCAACCCGGTTGCTGACCCTTGCGGGAGCTGAGGTAATTTTTGTGCCATTTAGCACCGATGAACGAAAAGCTTACTTGCGGGTGCGATACACCGCACAAGCCCGCGCCGTGGAAAACGGGATCTATACCGTCCTTTCCGGCAACGTGGGCAACTTACCCCAAGTCGATAACTTCCTCATCAATTACGGCCAGGCAGCCATCTGTACACCCAGCGATTTTGCCTTTCCCACCGATGGGATTGCCGGCACAGCCGACTTCAACAGCGAAACTGTTGTCATCGCCGACCTCGATCTGGTGGTGCTCCAGGAAGCGCGGGAAATGGGCAGCGTGCGCCCATTACGAGATCGCAGGATTGATATCTACGGGCTGGAAGCAAAGAAACCAGTGGAGCTTATTCGGTTACCCTAACCAAAACGGAACTCCCATGGAGCGTAGGGACTCTCAGCCCCTAGAAAATGGCCATAGCCAAAAACTATCCAATTTGTGACTTTTTTGAAGAAAAAGAGTGGGGTGAGTGACGGGTT
>JAOUQB010000579.1 GCA_029879555.1 Nitrospirota bacterium
CCTTGCGTTTGCGTTCGTAGACGCTGATTCGTTGTTCCAGGCCTCCAAGGATATCTTGAAGTTCATCATCTTGATTCTCCATCTTTCCTGCTCCACCATATGTTGATTGCAATTTTATTCATGTTTTAAAGCAAAGTCAACAAGCAAGCTTTTGTTTTGATGTTTTATGCCTATCTTTTTTCCATGATACAAATCGTGATTTTACGGAACGACGTGTATGGTCTGTTTATCTGGTGTTTGTGTACTGTGGCACTCTTGAGGGCCTGATATTCAATTAGTAACTAGTTTCATTCTTCATCATCAATATATAGTGGTATTAGGACATGATTCTGAGCATCATAGATTGATTGTGGTTGGAAATTTGCTTTAAAAGTAAGGGATATTCTTGTTGGTTAATGAAAATGATGCTTTGATTTGTTGAAGCTTAGCTATGGCCTGAGTTGCCGGTTTTTTTTAAAGGAAAGGCGATGAACATCTTTGCGGTCTTTTCATTTTTGAATGATTATCTACATGTAGTTAAGGGCAGTTGCTTAGGCTAAATTTTTTATTTAGGACAAGGTTTTCACGGAAAGAGATTGGTTGCGTAGGCTTTGGGAGATGCTATGATCGTGCAGTGCTTTTTTTACATCCCTTTAGCGTGAAATGCCAATGAACAAACCCCTGGTGAATCTTCTCGGTCTCAACGCCCAAGAATTGGGTCAATTGGTGCAGGACCTTGGCTGGCCCCGCTACCGAACTCATCAAATTTTACAATGGCTTTATCAGCATCGAGTCTTCGATATTGATGCCATGACCAACTTGTCCAAAATTGATCGAGGACGTTTGCACCAGGTAGCCACTGTCTACAGGGACGAAGTGCTCTCTCGTCAGATGGCTCAAGATGGTACGGAGAAGTTTTTGTGGCGGCTGGTCGATGATTTGGCTGTTGAAACGGTACTGATCCCTGAGGAACGACGGCGGACGCTGTGTCTCTCTTCACAGGTCGGGTGCACATTGGATTGTGGGTTTTGCTTGACGGCGCAAATGGGAATTAAACGGAACTTGCGTGCGCCAGAAATTGTCGGCCAGGTGTTGAACGTTCAAGCCCTGTTGCCAGAAGGGGATCATATTACCTCGATGGTCTTTATGGGAATGGGGGAGCCATTGATGAATTTTGATGCGGTGGCCGATGCCATTCAACGTCTCACGAATATGGAGTGGGGATTAGGCTTTTCCCCTCGACGAATCACCGTCTCGACGGCAGGATGGATTCCCCGCTTCCCTGATGTTCGGCGTCTCGGCGTGAATTTAGCGATTTCGTTGAATGGAACGACTAATGCCCAGCGTGATCATCTGATGCCCGCCGTCAATGCCCGCTATAATCTGGAGGCCTTACTGCAGGCGTGTCGGACGTATCTCGAAGATTCTGAGCGTCCCCTCACCTTTGAGTACGTCTTAATCGCAGGGGTCAACGATTCAGCGGAGGATGCGAATCGGTTGGTTTCCTTGCTTCGCGGGTTACGCTGCAAGATTAATTTGATTCCCTTCAATGAGTTTCCAGGCAATCCCTTCCGACGACCAAGCCCAGATGGTATTGAGGCGTTTCAACAGATCGTTCGCAATCGTGGCCTTGATGTGTTTCTGCGAAAAAGTCGGGGAGATGATGTCTTAGGAGCCTGCGGTCAATTGGGTCGGTCAGCCTCAGAGGTACTGGAAACCTTGGTTCATCCCCGAAGATCTCTTCCTATTGAAAGGAAGATGCTGGATGTGATCTAGGGGAGTAATTTTCTGAACTTCATCGAAAATTTACTGGCTTAATGAGGGGATTACCTAAAAATCCATCACCCCAGTGACGAGAAGGCGGGGTTTCTTTGATTTGGATTATCAAGGAGATGGTAATAGAGAATAGTTCGAACTCGGTACTTGGCGCCCATCGAGTTTCATTCGCGGCTTAAAGGAGCATGGTTGTTCTCGGTTTGTTTTGAGTTTTGTGCTGGGCATCTTTTTGTGTGGGTACTTCTAGTTAACTGTCATGCTTGGGAAGCCTTGCCTATTCTTTGATGGCGGGGGTGTGACTTCGAAGACGAAAATTTCTAATGATTTCCGCTAGGGGCTTTTCGTAATAT
>JAOUQB010000578.1 GCA_029879555.1 Nitrospirota bacterium
ACCTGCTTCGTCCAGTAACAGGCTTGCCCGTACTTCAGCCCAGACCGTGCTTCCATCTTTGCATCGATGCTCGAGTTCTAATAAGACGGAAGGACAGATTCCCCCTGGCTCTTGTTCGAATCGAGCTAGCTCTTCGCGTATGGCCAATTGCGCTTTTTCCAAGGACGATGGCGTCAAGCATTCCTCCAACGACATGGCCATGATTTCTTCAGCCGAAAATCCCAGCAAATCCTTTACTGAGGGACTGACATAGGAAAATCGGCTACCGTCTAGTTCCATCATCCAAATGACATCAGAAATATGTTCGGTGACAAATCGGTACCGAGATTCAGATGTCATCAGGGCGGTGGTCCGCGCTTCGACCGACGTTTCAAGGTGTTTTTGGTACTCCCATAATTCTTGTTCGACTCTCGCCCGGTGCGCGACTTCTTTCCTGAGCGATTCATTTAAGGCCTCGGCCTGGTCTCGGGCTTCTGTTAGGTTATTGATCAATGCCAAGTTTTCTTGATGTAACGTCATGGATTGGAGAAACATGGTTTGGTTGCGTTTGGCTGTCATTGTCATGAGGGCAATTAAGAGAAGCCCCATGGTCCCCATGCCCAAATGCAACGAGTCCCCTCTAGAAAATAAGAGAAAGGTTATCGGTGCGCCAGTAGGGATTGAAAACGCGAGAAAGGCAGGGAAGTAGGAGGCATAGAGCGCCGTTGCTCCGGCAATCATTCCGCCAAAGACGAACGTTAACAATACTTCATGCCCAATGGAAGCAGAGGGATACAGCACGATTCCCCCTATTCCCCATATACAGCCAGATGTCACATTGCCGATGAGGAACCAATTCACCCATTGATCCCTCGTGGACTCCTGCAGAGTGTTCTGACGATAGTGATAGAGCAAGAGACCCCATAATCCATTGATGAGAAGGAGACTGATGAGCCATAAGACCAGAGACTGGTGAGGAATGATCGTCCATAACAGTGCCACGAGAATGAAGCCATTAATAAGGGACCCCCAAATGCCGTAGGATGCGAGAGAGAACAGTTGATGCACCTGTTGGCTCAATACCAGTGGTGATGATGGTCCCGACAGTGGGGATTCAGGAGGTAACGAATCAGACGGGTGAGGAAGATCGCTGGAGTGGGGTTGGGAGTGAAGCATAGAGAACCCGGTCAAAATGATCCCCGGTCAGGGATAGGGCCCATGCCGGCCTCATTCAAGGCTGGCTGGACGAAGGTTCTTGACGATTGAGATAGCCTGCCCATTTTGACCATTTTTGTCAAATACGAGGTCGTTCTCGAGCTGTGGTCAACAAGGGCTTTGAGGGGAAGAGCTCAAAGAGCCCTAAGGAAATCGTTCGTTCAGAAATGACTAAAATGCCTATGGTAGGATCTTGTTCATGGGCGCCCTGACCATTTTGCAGGAGAGGATTTCCGATTGCACGCGTTGCCCCCGGTTAACCACCTATCGTCGTGAGGTGGCAAGGGAAAAGGTCAAACGTTTCAAGGATTGGGACTATTGGGGCCGTCCGATTCCAGGGTTTGGGGACCCGACAGCCCAGGTGTATGTCCTTGGGTTAGCTCCGGCCGCACATGGGGGCAATCGCACCGGGCGCGTCTTTACGGGGGATCGAAGTGGGGACTGGTTGTATGAAGCCCTCCATACCTTTGGCTTTGCCAATCAACCCGAATCCATGCATCGTGATGATGGTCTCACACTAAAGAACTGTTTTGTGGCCGCCGCCGTGCGGTGTGCGCCCCCGGCCAATAAACCGACGAAAGACGAGTTCGAAACCTGCCGGGCCTTTGTTATGGAAGAACTGCGGTTATTACGTCAGGTAAAGGTTGTCGTCGCGCTGGGAAAAATAGCCTTTGATGAATATGTCCGAACCTGTCAGTCCATGGGTCGCCAGATCCCGGCACCCAGGCCAACGTTTACTCATGGGGCTGAATATGCGTTGCCTTGGAACGTGACATTGCTGGGCTCGTACCATCCAAGCCAGCAAAATACGTTTACGGGGACGTTGACTCGCCCCATGTTTCATTCGGTCTTTCGTCGCGCCAAGAACCTGATTGCGTAGGGGGTGGTCAGGCGAGGCGGGAGACGAACTG
>JAOUQB010000084.1 GCA_029879555.1 Nitrospirota bacterium
AGGCGTTTGCCTCATAGCTCGAACTTCCTGAGGATCACGAAGTTGTCGCAATCCCTGAATTGTCGCTCGTACGGCATTAAAAGGATTCCCCCGCCCTAGCGTTTTTGCCACAATATTTTTGGTACCCGCCACCTCCAGCAGTGACCGTACCGCCCCTCCAGCAATGATCCCTGTTCCTTGCTTTGCTGGCTTTAACATGATGTGCTCACCACCAAAATGCCCATGCACTTCATGAGGAATGGAATTTGACTTCAAGGGAATATGTATAAGATTTTTCTTTGCATGCTCAACAGCTTTCGCAATTGCCGACGGAACCTCCGCTGCTTTACCTTTGCCGATTCCCACCCAGCCCTCTCCATCACCAACCACCACCAGAGCTGAGAATGAAAACCGCTTCCCACCCTTAACCACCTTCGAGACCCGATTAATTACCACCGGCTTGTCTTTTAAATTAAGTTCTTCAACATTGACCCTCACAGGCGTGAATCCTTCCCTTCCCCGAAAAATGGGAATTGGTTCCCTTAGAATTTTAGTCCGGCTGAACGCGCCGCGTCCGCCAAAGCCTTGACCCGACCGTGATACAATCTTCCGCCACGATCAAAAACCACTAATTCAACTGGAATCGCCTTTGCTCGTTCCGCAATGGTTTGCCCTACAATCTTTGCCGCCTCCACACCTCCCCCATCTTTAATCCGATCTTTCAATCCAGGATCACATGTGGAGGCCGAGACAAGCGTTCTCCCGGCGACATCATCAATTATCTGTGCATAGATATGAGCATTACTTCGAAAAACACTTAACCTAGGCCGAGAAGACAGCCCAACAATACGAAGACGAACCCTTCGGCTCCGCCTACCCAACCGCTTTCGTTTTTCTTGAATATTCACGAGTGCCCCTTATTTTTTCCCAGCCTTGCCGGCCTTTTTCAGAAGTTCTTCACCAACATACTTAATGCCTTTATGCTTATACACATCAGGAATTTTCAACTCTCTAATTTGTGCAGCAACCTGTGAAACAACACGCTTATCAATTCCCTTAAGTGAGATCAACGTTTGCTTGTCTACCGTAGCCTTGACTCCCTGGGGGATTTTCAACAATACGGGATGAGCATACCCAACTGTAAAACTTAAATCATTGCCTTGAAGCTGCGCCCGATACCCCACACCCATCACCTCAAGGTCCCTCTGGTAACCTTCCTTCACTCCAACAATTTGATTTGAAATTTCCGCTCTGGTCAGACCATGCATTGCCCGTAAAGTAACCGTGTTGTCCGTACGTGCAAGAGACACCGATCCAGCTTCTACTTTCGCGGTAATTCCAGGAGTCAAAGCCCACTCCAATTGCCCGAGAGGGCCCTTCACTAATACCTGAGCCTCATTCACTTTTACTTCCACACCAGATGGAATCGGTATAAGTTTTTTCCCAATCCTCGACATAATTATCCTATTAATTGCAGCTGAACACGTTTACAAATAAAGTTGGGACCTACCACACATGACATAACACTTCACCGCCTACTTCCATCGTGCGACATTGCTCATCGGTGAGGAGCCCGCGATTAGTTGTAAGAATGGCCATCCCTAGACCCTTCATGACTCTTGGGACTTCCCCCTTTCCTGCATACACTCGGCATCCAGGCTTACTGATTCGCTTAATTCCCGTAATAAAAGATTGCTTTTGGCGACCAGGGGCATATCGCAAAGCCACCTCCAAAGTTGGATGAACCTCTGTAGTGACCGTACGATAATCACGGATAAATCCCTCTTCTTTGAAAATCCGAAGTATCTCACCCTTTACACGGGAGGATGGAATCTTGACCAGATCATGGCCACGACGACCAGCATTTTGTATTCGCACAAATAAATCTGCGATTGGATCAGTCATCGACATGAAAGGAAACCCCTTTTCGAATAGCTTTTGATATCAAAATTGCTCATAAAATCAGGACACAGCCTCACCAACTAGATTTAGTGACCCCTGGAATATCCCCACGCAAACTCAAGAATCGAAAACAGATACGACACATTCTAAAACGTCGGAGAAATCCCCTCACCCGTCCACAACAAGGACATCGGTTATATTGGCGGCATGAAAATTTCGGTTCACGCTTTGCCTTATTTTTAAGTGCTAGCCTTGACACTGCTACTCCCCTCCCTATCTCTTAGGATGCGCGAAAAGGCATTCCTAGGTGAGCCAATAAAGCTTTGGCCTCGTCATTACGCTTGGCCGTTGTGACAAAAGTAATGTCCATTCCATGAATAGAGGCAATATCATCATATTTAATTTCCGGAAAGGTCAATTGCTCCTTAAGACCTAATGTGTAATTTCCTCGACCATCAAAAGCTTTAGGGGAAATTCCACGAAAATCACGGATTCTAGGCAAGGCAACCGACACCAATCGGTCCATAAACTCATGCATGCGAGTGCCCCTCAAGGTCACCTTAACTCCAATAGGAATTCCTTCGCGTAACTTGAATCCGGCAATTGCTTTTTTTGCCCGGGTCAACACAGGCTTTTGCCCAGTAATTTGTTCTAATTCTCCAGCAGCACTCTCAAGCAATTTTACGTTTTGAACGGCTTCACCCATTCCAACATTTAAGACGATTCGTTCAATTCTAGGAACCTGCATAGGGTTTGTATAGCCAAATTCCCTCATCATGACTGGCAAGACTTTTTCTTGAAACATCAACTTTAACCGAGGAACATAATTCTTCGGTGCCACAGCCGTAAACTCTGGAGTCTTCTCTTTTGATTTACCGGTTTCTTTTGATAGTGATTTAGACTTCATTAGCTTTTATCCAATACTTCCGAAGGAGCCTTTTGGTACACACGAACCTTACGGCCATCGTCAAACGTCTTCATCTGCACGCGAGAAGGTTTTTGGATCGACTCACAATAGGCCATCACATTGGAAATAGCCATTGCACCCTCTCGTTCTAGGATCCCACCCTGCTTATTTTTAGCATTAGGCTTGGTATGTCGCTTGATCAGATTTAATTTCTCCACAGTGACGCGGCCGCTCTTCGTGAGCACCTCTAACACCTTCCCCGTCTTGCCTCGCTCTTTCCCAGCAACCACCATGACCATATCGCCTTTTTTTATTCGATATTTTCCAACCATACCCATCACCTAAATAACCTCAGGGGCTAGAGAAATAATTTTCATATATTTTTTCTTCCGCAATTCCCTGGCCACTGGGCCAAAAATACGAGTCCCAACAGGATCCCCCTGGGCGTTCACCAACACACAGGCATTTCGGTCAAATTTTATATGGGATCCATCTTCTCGCCGTGAACCCTTCTTAGTCCGAACAATCACGGCTTTCATGACATCCCCCTTCTTGACACCCGCCCGCGGGATGGCCTCTCGAACAGACACAACAATCAAGTCACCCAAGGACCCATATCGCCGCTTAGTTCCGCCTAGCACATGAAAGCAACGAACGCTTTTGGCCCCTGAATTGTCCGCAACATCAAGATACGTATAAATTTGAATCATGGCTTAATTCTAAATCCTTAACTGAAATCAGAAAATACATTTACAGTCAGGTGGCAGCTTCTTTCCCACAAACCTCAGCTATTCGCCAACTTTTGCTCTTACTGATTGGACGAGAATATACTAACTTGACCTGATCACCAACTTTACATTGGCTTTGTTCATCATGAGCTTTCATCTTTGTTTTTCGCCTGAGCACTTTCCCATAAAGAGAATGCCGCTCAATTCGAATCACCTCAACCACGACAGTTTTCTGCATTTTATTACTGACAACTTTCCCAAAAAGGGCCCGTGGGACTGATCTAGTTTGTGTCATAAATGAGCAACTTTCCTGCAAAACAGCAAAAATCCATCAAACCTTCTGTCGAATAATCGTGTGAACTCGTGCAATATTTCGCTTAGCTTCTCGAATTTTCATGGGATTTTCCATTCGACCCATGGCCAACTGACTCCTAAAATGAAACAATTCTTGCTTTAGTTGCGCGATTTTTTCACTGAGTTCAGTTTTTTCTAAATTTCTTAATTGATCCAAATCCATAATGTTTGCCTTCAAAACAGACTAAAGTACTGGGATGTCTCCGCGCACAACAAATTTTGTTAAGACGGGTAACTTGTGACCCGCCAAACGCAAAGCCTCTTCTGCTACCTCTCTCGTTACGTCATCCATTTCAAATAAGATTCTTCCAGACTTCACCACCGCTACCCAATACTCTGGGTTACCCTTACCCTTACCCATTCGAACCTCTGCGGGCTTTTTGGTAATAGGTTTATCCGGGAAAATTCTTGTCCAAATACGGCCTCCACGCTTTACATGACGAGTCATGGCAATACGTGCCGCCTCTATTTGCCTCGCGGTAATACGTCCTGGCTCCATAGCCTTAAGACCATAGAGACCATGGGAGACTTCCCCGCCGCGGTAAGCCTTTCCCCGCATACGCCCCTTATGAACCTTACGAAACTTTATACGTTTCGGCGCTAGCATTGTCGGAATTCTCCAAAAAAATAATACAAGATTCTACAGGAAACCAAGAGATGGCTCAGTCTTTTCAAGGGAAGGGATCTGGGCGTCCCCTTTATAAATCCATGCCTTAACCCCTATTTGCCCCATAGCCGTCTTGGCTTCGGCAAAACCATACTCCACATCCGCCCGCAAGGTATGCAGCGGGACCCGACCCTCACGATACCATTCCGTCCTCGCAATCTCGTGTCCGCCTAAACGACCAGCACAATAGACCTTAATCCCCAAAGCACCCAAACGAAGGGCTGACGCCACACTTCGTTTCAATGCTCGCCGAAATGACACCCGCTTTTCTAATTGGGTCGCAATATTCTCTGCAACTAATTGTGCATCAATCTCTGGCTTTTTGATTTCTTTTACGGTAACGAAGACCTCACTCCCGTACTCCTTTTCAAGCGAAGCCTTCAGCTTGTCAACCTCTGCACCCTTTCGCCCAATAATAATTCCTGGTCTAGCCGTATGAATAATCAATTTCAATTGATTCCCTGAACGTTCGATTTCGACGCTAGAAATTCCTGCATGATAAAGCCTCTTCTTCACCACATCTCGGATAGCTAAGTCCTGATGCAGAAGCTTGGCATAATCCTTTTTGGCATACCACCGAGAACGCCAGGTACGCGTATACCCCAATCGAAATCCATACGGATGGGTCTTCTGCCCCATGAATTACTCTCCCTTACTTATCCCCAAAAAGGGATACCTTTAATTTTTTGCTATTGAATTGGACCAACCACAATGGTGATGTGGCTCGTTCGCTTCTTTATCGGACTTGCCCTGCCTTGCGCACGAGGCTGGAACCTCTTGAGAACAGCTCCTCCATCTACAAATGCCTGGGAGATCTTGAGGGTTTCAGGCTCTCCTAAATCTTTATGCCCCGCATTGGCGACTGCCGAGAACAGCAACTGCTCAACCACTCTTGCCGCTGATCGAGGAGTATACCTCAAAAGGGCCAAAGCCTCAGCCGCATTTCGACCTCTGACCATATCTACGATCAGCCTTGCTTTCCGAGGCGCCATTCGTACGTGTCTTAATATTGCTTTTACTTCAGCCATTGTTATCTCTACTCTTTCAATAATCCCAACCTAGAAATTCATTAAAATTTCACTACTTTAAGGCCATACTTTTTTCACTTCTAGCAGCACTATGGCCCTTAAAAAGCCTTGTGGGAGAAAATTCCCCCAATTTATGGCCCACCATATTGTCGCTTACAAATACCGGAATAAATTTCTTTCCATTATGAACAGCAAAGGTCAAACCAATCATATCCGGAGTCACCGTAGAACGACGAGACCACGTTTTGATGACCCTTGACTCCCTTGCCTCTCTAGCCCTCTCAACCTTCTTAAGAAGATGCTCATCAACAAATGGACCTTTATGAATTGACCTTGGCATCGCTCCCCCAATCTACCGGGATTTTTTCTTCCGACTGGCAATAATATATCGTGAACTTTGATTTCTTGGTTTTCGCGTCTTAAAACCCTTTGCCGGCTGCCCCCAAGGAGAGACCGGATGGGGATTTCCTGCTCCGGCTTTCCCCTCGCCACCCCCATGCGGATGGTCTACCGGATTCATAACAACGCCCCGCACATGTGGCTTCTTTCCTAGCCACCGAGTACGCCCAGCTTTTCCAACGGTGACGTTACTATGATCCAAATTTCCTACCTGACCAATGGTTGCCATACAGGTACCAAGGATCTTTCGCATTTCCCCTGAACCCAATCGGATTTGCACATAACCCTGATCCCTTCCCATTACCTGTGCGGAAGCACCAGCGCTCCTAGCTAATTGGGCACCCTTACCTGGCTTCAACTCAATATTATGAATCACAACGCCCAATGGCACCTCAATAAGGGGCAAGGCATTCCCTACCCGCACATCGGCCTTGGTCCCTGACTGCACAGAGTCACCAACTGCCAACCCATGGGGAGCCAAGATATACCGCTTCTCGCCATCTACATAATGCAATAAAGCAATTCGAGCGGTTCGATTCGGATCATATTCAATGCCCGCTACCTTAGCCGGCACCCCTGCTTTTTCGCGCTTAAAATCAATCATTCGATATCGGCGCTTATGCCCACCACCCCTAAAACGAACGGTGATTCGTCCTGCATTATTTCTTCCACCAGACGGGGAAATAGTTTTTGTTAAACTTCTCTCCGGCTTATTCGGAGACAACCCCTCGTTCGTCACCGCAGACATTCCGCGGCGACCAGGTGACGTTGGCTTATATTCCTTTATTGGCATAGAAAATTTTCTTTCGTAACAATTGACGGACTATTGGAAATTTGGCAATCCTTACGCACTCTCATACAGCTCAATCTTCTCTCCCTCTTTTAATGTCACAAATGCCTTGCGCCAATCCGCCCTCTTCCCCAAATACCGACCCTGACGCTTCATCTTTCCTCGAACATTCATGACATTAACGGATGCCACCTTTACACTAAAGATCTTTTCCACGGCTCGGCGGACATCAATTCGCGTGGCACGAGTGTTTACGGCAAAAGCCACACTATTTTTTATTTCACGAATGTTGGTGATTTTTTCCGTCAACAAAGGACGAATCAGCACATCATATGGATTCATGCTATACCCAAACTTCCTGAATTTGTTCTAATTCTGCGCGAGAAACTACCAACTTATCACACCACAGCAAATCATAGACATTTAAATCCTTGGCATGAAGGACCTTCAATAACTTCACATTCTTCCCAATTCGGAAAAGATCCAAAAGGCCCTGCTCAACCACCAACAAAGCTTTTCCGGAAACCCCAACCTGCGAAAGAAGCCGTACAAGTTCCTTGGTCTTCATCTCAGGCAAAGTCAGGTCGACCACGATTAAATCCCCAGCCGTAGCTTTCGCAGTCAACGCAGCCCTCAGAGCTGCACGATAAGCTTTTTTCGGCAAATCAAACGCATACGATCTTGGCTTTGGCCCAAACACTATTCCACCGTGCCTCCAAATTGGAGATCTGGCCGATCCAGCTCTGGCCCGCCCCGTATGCTTCTGCTTCCAAGGCTTCTTACCGGATCCCCGAACCTCTCCACGACCCTTAGTCGAAGCATTACCCTGGCGACTCGACGCCCTTTGCATCACAATGGCGCGATGAACAAGAGCCTCATTCACAGAAGAACCAAAGACCCCTTCATGCAATTGAACGGTATCCACCTTCTTACCTGCAGCCCCATATACAGGAACAACATCCATGCGCTAAACCTAACTAGCCTTTCTCACAATTACCATCCCACCAATAGGGCCGGGAATTGATCCTGAAACAAGTAGAATATTTTCCTCAGACCGGACATCAAATATGCTCAATCCCTTGATCGTAATTCGCTTATTCCCCATGTGGCCAGGTAAATCTTTATTTTTAAATACTCGCGAAGGGAAGGAACTCTGACCAATTGAACCCGGGGCCCGATGAAACATCGACCCATGAGAGGCTGGGCCACCACTATAATTATGACGCTTCATGACTCCCTGAAAGCCCTTTCCCTTAGAAACACCCTGAACATTGACCTGCTCCCCCCTTGAGAACAAATCAACTGTCAGCAAGGCGCCCAACTCAGGTTTTCCCTCGGATTTAAATTCCCTTAAATGCCGCCAACGCTTTTCATTGGATTTTTTTAAATGCCCGAGTTGCGCCTTTGTCAACTTCCGTTCGGGGACCTCCTGAAAACCAATCTGAACAGCCTCGTACCCATCCCGATTCTTTTCTTTAATTTGGACAATTCCACAAGGACCGGCCTCAACAACGGTGACAGGAATAAGTCGCCTTGACTCGTCAAAAACCTGAATCATACCCAATTTTTTTCCCAACAACCCATTAACCATGTTTACGTTCTACCCATTTAAAATCGTTAAATACAAAAACCCTAAAACACACTACAACTTAATTTCGACATCGACACCAGCAGCCAAATTCAGCTTCATCAAGGCGTCCATGGTTTCTGGAGTTGGCTCCATAATGTCGAGCAAACGTTTGTGCGTGC
>JAOUQB010000580.1 GCA_029879555.1 Nitrospirota bacterium
CGAGGGCAGAAAGCACCAGGTCAAACGCATGTTTGACCACATCGGCCATCCCGTGATTCGATTAAAACGCATTCAATTTGGCCCTCTGAATCTGGGGAAACTCCTACCTGGAAAATCGCGATATCTCACAGATGACGAAGCAAACGAACTCCGACATCTATCAGAAATTTCAGGCGGCCCTTCCAAGCCTGTACACCAAATCAGCAAACAAACACCAGAAAGCCTAAGAAAACCGTCATCTAGCACGCGAACTGGCTGGGCATCGAACAAGAACAAAAGGCCTGGGTCGAAGGCAAAGCTCGGCTTTTCTAGCACTCGTTCACGATTGAAACCCCACACGAGTAAACAACTGGAACCGAACCCAAGCGTGCCTTCTTCTGCCAACCCCGCTCGGCCAGCATCCTACGCAGGCAAACGACCGGGACCGAACCCAAAAACTGCCTCCTCTGGCGGTCCCTCGCGCTCAGTATCACACACAAGTAAGCGGCCAGGACCAAATCCAAAATCAACGTCGTTCGGTGGGCCTTCTCGCTCGGCATCCAACGCGAGCAAATATCCCGGCAATCGCCCAAAACCAAGCTTCACGAGCCAACCACGCCCTGGTAGTAAACAAAAAAAAAGGACATAGCCTCATCGTATTTCGATGAAGGTTGTTTGAGTAGCATGCGTATGAATACGATAATAACATTTGCAAAAACTGGAAAGAGGTTTTCTCGTGATACGATCTCATCATTGCGGTGAATTGTCCCTTACTCAGGTCGGCCAAACGGTCACCCTCGCTGGATGGGTTGCGAGCCGGCGGGATCATGGCGGCGTGATCTTTATTGATATTCGTGACCGATATGGGCTCACCCAACTCGTTTTTGATTCAGAGGAGAACACCCCACTACATACGATTGCCGATCGCTTAAGAAATGAATACGTCATCGCGGTCACGGGCCAAGTTACGGCGCGCCCGGAAGAGTCGAACAATCCTCATATTCCAACCGGTGGGATTGAAATCAGAGCCCAGACCCTTGAGTTGCTCAATGAAGCCACGCCCCTCCCCTTTTCGGTGGAAGATGACGTGCATACCTCAGAATCCCTGAGGCTTGAACATCGATACTTGGATCTTCGACGGCCAAAAATGCAGCAACTCCTTTTTCTTCGGAGCCAGGTCTCACATCTCACTCGACAGTATTTTCATGAACACCAGTTCCTTGAAGTAGAAACCCCAATTCTCACAAAAAGTACCCCCGAAGGCGCCCGCGATTACCTCGTCCCCAGTCGAGTGAATCCCGGAGAATTTTTCGCCCTCCCACAATCACCTCAACTCTTCAAACAAATTTTGATGATTGGCGGTCTTGATCGGTACTTTCAAATTGCACGATGTTTTCGTGATGAAGATCTTCGACTGGATCGTCAACCGGAATTCACCCAAATCGACCTTGAGATGTCCTTCGTGGATCGTGAAGATATCATCCAACTCATTGAAAACTTGATCAGATTAATTTTCAAAGAAACGAAACACATAGACCTTCCCACTCCCTTTCCCCGTCTGACCTATGAAGAGGCCATGGGTCGTTATGGAACAGACAAGCCGGATCTCCGATTTGATCTGCCGCTACAGGACCTCAGTACGTTTGCCAAGTCCTGCGACTTCCAGGTCTTTCGCCGTGCGATCGAAAGCGGCGGCATGGTCAAAGGGCTCGTGATTCCCAAAGGCGGCGCCTTTACCAGAAACCGAATTGACAAGATGATTGATACGGCCAAAGAATTTGGAGCGAAAGGATTGGCGTGGGTCAAAATCAGTGACGACGGGCAGTTGGACTCATCCATTGCCAAATTTCTCAACACGGACGCTCTACGAAACGCCCTTCCCTCTGCGAATCCTGGTGATTTACTTGTTTTTGTGGCAGACCAAGCCTCGGTGGTCCATCAAGTATTGGGCCGGCTGCGGTTGCTACTTGGCGATGAATTACAACTCATCGAGACAACTCGCTGGAAACCCTTATGGGTCTTAGATTTCCCCATGTTTGAATATGATGAAGCTAGCCAACGGCATGTGGCCCTGCATCATCCCTTTACCGCGCCTCATCCGGAAGACACTCCGTTGTTAGAC
>JAOUQB010000581.1 GCA_029879555.1 Nitrospirota bacterium
GGCAGAAGAAGGCACGCTTGGGTTCGGTTCCAGTTGTTTACTCGTGTGGGGTTTCAATCGTGAACGAGTGCTAGAAAAGCCGAGCTTTGCCTTCGACCCAGGCCGTTTGTTCTTGTTCGATGCCCAACCAGTTCGCGTGCTAGATGACGGTTGTCTTAGGCTTTCTGGTGTTTGTTTGCTGATTTGGTGTACAGGCTTGGAAGGGCCGCCTGAAATTTCTAATAGATGCCGGAGTTCGTTTGCTTCGTCATCTGTGAGATATCGCGATTTTCCAGGTAGGAGTTTCCCCAGATTCAGAGGGCCAAATTGAATGCGTTTTAATCGAATCACGGGATGGCCAATGTGGTCAAACATGCGTTTGACCTGGTGCTTTCTGCCCTCGTGAATGGTGATCTCAATCCACGAGTTCGCTTGAAGTTTCCCCGCTTTTTTAACTTTGGCTGGAGCGGTCTGGCCATCTTCTAATAGCACTCCCCGACGAAGTTGTTGGAGGTGGGCTTCTTCTAGTACGCCTTTGACTTTTACGAGATAGGTTTTCTGAACGTGATAGGTTGGGTGGAGGCAGGCTTGAGCAATATCTCCGTTATTCGTGAGCAGTAAGAGCCCTTCACTGTCCCAATCGAGCCGGCCCACGGGAAATAATCGTAGCGACGGTTTGGGCATGAGCTGTTTGATCGTTGGGCGGCCATCGGGATCATGTAAGGTGGAGAGGTAGCCGACGGGCTTATTGAGCATGACAAACATATCCGGAAGTTTGGTCTTGAGATGGCGACCATTCACTTTAATATGATCATGCAGGGGATCAACCTTGGTTCCTAGAGTCAGGACAGTTTCGCCATTGACGGTGACCAGCCCTTGTCGAATAAAGTCTTCCGCTTTCCTTCTGGAAGAAATCCCTGAGCCTGCAATAATTTTTTGTAAACGCACCAGGTGAGTGTCAGCCGTCATCATTATTCCCACTCAATCGTAGCGGGTGGTTTGGAGCTGATATCGTAGACGACGCGGTTGACGCCGTGCACTTCATTGATGATCCGATTGGACATTTTGGCTAGCACGGCGTGTGGGATATCTGCCCAGTCAGCGGTCATGCCATCAGTGCTGGTGACGGCCCGAATCGCGACAACGAATTCGTAGGTTCGTTGGTCACCCATGACGCCGACCGTTTGAATGGGTAATAACACGGCAAAAAATTGCCAAATGGCTCTCGATAAATCTGCTTGTTCAATTTCTTCACGCACAATGGCGTCGGCATCTCGAAGGATGGCTAAGCGTTCTGCCGTGACGGCACCCAGAATACGAATCGCTAATCCTGGACCCGGAAATGGTTGTCGCCAGACAATGTGTTCAGGCAAACCCAGCTCTAAGCCCAGTTGACGAACCTCGTCCTTGAAAAGTTCTCGAAAAGGCTCAATGAGTTTGAATTTCATTCGTTTGGGGAGCCCGCCCACATTGTGGTGGCTTTTTATCGTGGCTGACGGACCATTGACGCTGAGGCTTTCAATGACGTCAGGATAGAGGGTTCCTTGAACGAGAAAATTAACGGCTCCCATAGCCGCCGCTTCATATTCGAATACCTTAATGAATTGGCGCCCGATCGTTTTGCGTTTCCGTTCAGGGTTGGTGGTGCGACCTAGGGCTGAAAGAAACGTTGATGCATGATCGGCAATGCGAACTGGCAGGTGGTAGGAAGAGTCAAAGGTTTTTGCGAGTTGCGTTACTTCATCCTTGCGCATGAAGCCGTTATCGATAAAGAGACAGGTGAGTTGATTGCCAATCGCCCGGTGAACGAGAACCGCCGCGACAGTTGAATCGACTCCTCCGCTCAGTGCACAGATCACTTTTCCCTGACCGACGGTTTGCCGGATCTCGGTGACGGCCTGGTCAATGAAGGAGCCCATGGTCCATGTCGTCTTACACTGGCAAATCTGACAGACGAAGTTTTTGAGGATGGTTGATCCATGTTCGGTATGGACGACTTCCGGGTGGAATTGAATGCCAAAGAGTTTTTGCGCGCCATCTACTATCTTCATGGCCGCGATGGGCGCATGAGCGGTATGGGCAATGGTTTGAAATCCTGATGGCAGTCGTTGGACGGCGTC
>JAOUQB010000582.1 GCA_029879555.1 Nitrospirota bacterium
CACCAAATCTTTCGATTTGCCCACAATGTCATGAGCTCAAGCAGCCCCATGTCACATGCCTGAATTGCGGCACCTACAATGGGAAAGCCATCATTGCAGTCGAAGAAGGATAGACCCTGACCCTTTTCTTGCTGACCTTTTTCAAGTCAATCCCATGAAAATAGCCGTTGACGCGATGGGAGGAGATCATGGGATTTCTCCCACCGTTGAAGGTGCGCTTCAGGCCACAAGGGAATCATCTCTCTCGGTTATCCTTGTTGGGGATGAGTCCGCGATTCAAACGCATTTAGATACGCTAAGCGGGAAGAAGCCCAACATTGAAATTTTCCATGCATCTCAAGTTGTCGGGATGCATGAATCTCCAGCGTTAGCGGCTCGAAAAAAACGTGATTCTTCCATATGGAAGGCCACGGAATTAGTGAAATTGAAGCAGGCTGATGCCTTGGTGAGTGCCGGGAATACCGGAGCGACCATGGTCTCGGCCTTTTTTTTGTTAGGGCAAATTGCGGGGGTGGATCGTCCCGCTATTGCGGCGACCTTACCTACGAGGCAAGGGAAGGCCATTATGCTGGATGTTGGGGCGACTGTTGATTGTACCTCTCGCCAACTCCACCAATTTGGCATTATGGGGCATGAGTATGGGAAGCACCTTTTGGGTGTGGGTCGCCCGCGTGTCGGTCTCCTGAGCATTGGGGAAGAAGATACAAAGGGCAATGAAGTGACCAAAGAGGCATTTAAGTTGCTCAAGGATAGTCCAATCAATTTTATCGGGAATGTTGAAGGACGAGATGTTTATAGTGGGAATGCGGATGTGATTGTGTGTGATGGGTTTATCGGGAATGTGGCATTGAAAATATCAGAGGGGTTGGCAGATGCGATCAAAAAAATGCTGATGAAAGAAATTGCGCAGTCGGCCCTGGGACGGTTTTCCTATCTTTTTGTGGCGGGTCCACTTCTTCGCCTCCGTCGAAAAACGGATTATGCTGAATTTGGTGGTGCTCCACTTTTGGGAGTCGAGGGAATTAGCATGATCTGTCACGGCCGATCTTCCTCAAAAGCCATAAAGAACGCCATTCTGCAAGCACATTCCTTGGCCACAGGGGGCTTAATCGAAGCCATTCGCGGTGATATTGCGCACGGCGTCCTTCCTCCATTGACTGAATCTCAGATTCTTTCTTGATATCAGATGAATAGTGCTATCCTTGGGACAGGTAGTTACGTACCGAATCGAGTGTTGACCAATGCCGATCTCGAACGCATGGTTGAGACCTCGGATACCTGGATTGTGGAGCGTACTGGGATTCGGGAGCGTCGACTCGTTGAATCCGGACAAGCCTGCTCGGATTTGGCGTTTGAGGCGGCTCAACGGGCACTCTTGTCAGCCAATGTGAAAGCCAGTGATCTAGATCTGATACTTTTAGCCACATGTACGGGAGATAGCCCGCTTCCCTCCACGGCATGCCTTCTCCAATATCGATTGGGCGCGACAAGGGCGGCAGCCTGCGATATTTCAGCGGCCTGCTGCGGGTTTGTGTATGCCTTATCTATTGCGGATGCCTTTGTCAAAAGTGGGATGCGGTATGTGTTGGTCATTGGCTCGGAAGTCATGTCGGCCATTACCGATTGGACGGATCGTAACACGTGTGTGCTATTTGGCGATGGGGCTGGGGCTGTGGTGCTTGGACAGGGGCCTCAGCAATCAGGGGTCCTTTCCACCCATTTGCATGCCAATGGGCACCTGTCTGAAATGATTTATGTCCCAGGTGGCGGATCCAAAGAACCGGCCTCCAAGGACGTGTTAGAGAATAATCGATGCTTCATTAAAATGAAAGGCAATGAAACGTTTAAAATTGCCGTTAAATCTATGGAAGAGGCGGCTCACGAAGCCGCAAAAGCCAACGGTGTGGCCATGGCCGATATCGATCTGTTCATCCCTCATCAGGCTAATATGCGAATCTTAAAGGCGGTCAGTCAGCGTCTGGGATTAGGCCAAGAAAAATTGATGATAAATTTAGATAAATTTGGTAATACTTCTGCCGCATCTATTCCCTTGGCCTTAGACGAGGCTGTGCGCGGTCAACGAATTCAAAAAGGGA
>JAOUQB010000583.1 GCA_029879555.1 Nitrospirota bacterium
GCTGGCGTCATTCTTAGTGTTTGGAAAACTTGAAGTGGCTCATGGCAAGATTATCATCATTGATGAATCTCCCTCGGATAGCGTAAGGGGTTTGGTGTTTGACAATGTCACCGGGGTGTCAGAAACCTCTTATGAGGGGACCACCGTACTGTCCCACCTGATGGTGTCTGGCAATTTGCGCCAAACGCATGATGCGGCGTCCTTTCAGCTTTCCGGAACTTTTGAAGGCGTGTCGGCTGTGCCGTTGGCGTCTCTGGACGGACAAGATGTGACCATTGAACAGATGACATTGACGGGTCAGGTGGAGACGGACAATTTCGCAGTCAATCAATTAGCTGAGTATGACCCTTATGGCGAGGTTCTGTCTCAATTTCCGGGAGTGCTGAAAGCCGCTGCGGAGTTTAAATGGGTGAAAAAACAGGCGGGTTCTCAACTGCACCTCACGAATATTGCGTTTGCGAACCCTGCTATTACTCTTGCCGGCCATGCCAATATTGAAGAGTTAGAAGATGGGCATCATATGGCGGCGGTTTCTCTACGATCGTCCAGTCTCAACCTTGAACTGATCCACAAGATCGTCCCTCAACGGTGGCTTCCCGATTCGGTGGTTGATTTGTGGAAAGAGGGCAAATGGGGTGGTGAATTGGATGTCGTTGAGGCACGCCTTACCGGGTCCACGCGAGCCGATGTGGGGACGTCACTCACCGGAACTTTTCGCGTGAATAACGGCTTTGTCCATGTTCCGGCCTGGCCCAGCACTGATCAGGTTCGGGGGACAGTCGTGGTGGAGCCTGACCGAATACAGGTCTCGGAAGCCCAGGGCATCTATGATGGCATTCACGTTGATGTCACTCGCGGGATTTTTTTATTTAAAGGCGCTCGTCTTTCGGGTGATGTGGAAATTCAGGGCGAGGTTCCGGCAGAAAAGGTTTGGGATTTTGTCACGCATGTAGGCCCCTCGTCTTCTCATTTCTCTAGACTGCACGCGTGGAAAGTTTCTCAGGGGCAAGGTCTTCTGGTTTTACGGTTTTCCGGACCCTTATTTGAAGACGAAGGTCTGGCGTTTCAACAGGGTATCTATGAGCCGCATGATGTAATGATGACCATCCCCGGGTTGCCTCATGCCCTTTCTCGTGGCCATGGGAAATTAACGTTTTCTCCTGATAGCACGGTCTTCGAAGGCCTTGAAGGTGCGATGGGATCCTATCCCTGGTCAATGAATGGCACGCTCATTCATCAAGGCATTCTTCGTTTTGAGCCTCTGAATATTACCGCAGGCATTGAAGGCCAGGAGCTTTGGTCTGGTTCTTCTCCACGCGTCTCTCAACCCCGCCGTGCTCCTGTGACCGGCCCACTTCAGGTTTCGGTCACCTTGCGCGGCTCGGTGAATCGTCTCAATTTCAAAGGGAAAGTCGAAGGGAAAGATGCGCGGATTTCTCTTCCCTCCATGTTGGAAAAAGGGGCGGGCCAAGCCGCCGACCTTGAGTTTGACGGACAATTTCTTTCCGGGAATACGGCACGATTGACTCGGATTGAGTTGGCGATGCTGCCCCTTCGTCTGCGAGGCCAGGGTACGGTGAGATTCGGTCAGACCTTGGGGTGGGAAGGACGCTTGGATTCCGGGCCTATTTCCGTTGCCTTACTCCCGGACAAGGTTCGAGTTTTTGGGGATGCCATTCAATCGGGCATTGTCGAAGTGCAATTGGGTGGGAAGGGTTTCGGTTCCGATTGGACTCAATGGGATGTCAAAGGGTGGGTCGCGGTCACCGATGGTGTCGTGACCATTCCTGGTCTTCAAGAGTCCATTTCCAATCTCTTTGTTCGGTTGCGGATTGAAAAGGATTTGCTCGATTTAAAGCGGATGGAATTTCATATCAAGGACAGTGAGGCGGTCGTGACTGGTTTTGTGAAACAGTGGACTGCTTCCCCCGAGGTGAGTGTCATGTGGAATGCTCCGCGATTCGATCTTGATCTCCTGATACCGAAGAATGAGCGTTCGGTGTTGCGCGATGGGGTTGAATGGTTAGCCAGCCATGGCAAGCTGGCCGGGTCGATTTTCATTGATCGGCCTCGTTATCAAAACTTCTCAGGAC
>JAOUQB010000085.1 GCA_029879555.1 Nitrospirota bacterium
TCAGCCTCGGTCTGATGGATCTCATCTTCATTTCCTACATGCTGTTGAGAATATCTCCGAGCCAGAGTGTGGGATCGCGGTTAGAAGGTACAGATTAGGTTGAGTCTTCTGCAGGGGGGGTTAGGTTGTACGGTTGAGGTATTCCACGGATCTTTCGAATATCTATGCAAACAAGTCGGCGAGGGGGACCTGAAGGCCAGGTAATAACGGTGTGGTCAGGTGGGTCGTATCTTCTTGTGTAAGAGTCTGGGCAGGCGCATAGCCATTCTCTGTCTTTCGATATATTTTAATGGAGTCTAACACAGGATCGATAATCCAATATTCTGTTATGCCAAACCGTTCATACAGTTTGCGTTTGATGACTTCATCGGTTTTTCTGGTGCTGTCAGACAGGATTTCCACGACAAGATCAGGAGGACCTTGGATGTTGCGTTCCGTAATGATGGCGGCATGAGATGAGGCCACAAACAACAGATCAGGTTCTACGACATCGACATTTGAGAGGACCACGTCGCAAGGGGCGACAAATAATTCGCCAATCGCGTGGTCTTTGAGAAAGACTTCGATGGCTGTCGATAATCGGAGGGAAAGGCGTTGGTGCCTGGTTGTGGGAGCCGGGGTCACAAAGTGGTCTCCATCGAGCAGTTCGTGCCGTTTCCCGTCTTCAGGAAAGAGGAGGAAATCTTCATAGGTAAATTTGAGCTCGATGGACTTTGTGGTCATTGGTTTTCTCCATTCAGTTGATACGGTATCAACCCCGATTGAACGCGTCAAGATGACGGTGAAATCTTAGTGGGTGCTAGGCTCTTTGGCTCCATCCTTCATATGTATAAAAGAATAGAATCATTTCATGCGGTCCCAAGTTTGTGTTCGTCCCCCCAGCGAAATGCCAAGGTAGTCGCGTACGTGCAGCTTCTGCCCGTGTTCCTCGACTTTGATGTAGCAGTTATAGAATTTGCCATTGTCGGGATCGAGGATTTTCCCGCCGCTTCATTCGCCCCCATCTTTTGTAAGGCCTGAAAGAATCGTCAGGCCAATGATGGATTGATCTTTTTGAACATCCGGGTATTTTGTCCATAAGGGATTGGGGTCTTGTTCAGGTTTCCGAAACAGTTCCGTTACTTTTCCGCCTAACATGTTCTCTGCTTGGGAAATGGTCACAATCGATGTGACCTTCCCTGTTTTGTCGGAAATTGTTTTCCAACGACCTTCGGGAGAAAGCTCCTTGGCGAAAATGTGCGGTACCTGAAAGAGGAAGATCATACCCAGAGTTAGGAAAAGAAGTCGGGTTGTTTGTCAATAATTCTTGTTCTGGTTCATGTGATTGATCTCCTTGGTGAACCGCAATTTTGTGCAATCAGTTGTTCCTGTCTTTGAAAAAGCCCAGTTGGATCTATTGCCATGGCCAAGACCTGTGCAAGGCTAACGTTTTTCGGAAAAGTTCTAGGGAGATTCCTGATTGACGATGTTGGGAATAACCACGTTTTTTTCTTAGGGCTTTCACTTTCCCCTTCCTTTTCTTTCTTTATTCAGCATGTGTGGCATTTGAATTCCCATGAAGTCAATTTTGCTCTTTCGTGTATTTTAGACTATACTAGTCATAAGTATTTAACTAGAGAGGTCAATATGAGAAATGCTGCCATTTCAGAGCTTAAGGCTACGTTGAGCGAAATTCTTACCCACGTTAAAGCCGGTGAAGAGGTGGTGGTCACGGAACGGGGAAAACCGATCGCCAAAATTATGCCGTTTTCCCCAAAAGGAGATCGTACGTCTTCTCATCTTGTTGAGCTGGCACGAGCTGGACTCATTCGGTTGGGGTCTGGAAAGGTCCCTAAAGGGTTTTGGAAGCATGCTCGGCCTCACGATCCCAAAGGCCTTGGGGTGCAATTTCTTCTGGAGGAAAGAGAAGACGATCGATGAAGTTTTGGGACTCGTCTGCCATTCTTCCCCTCTGTCTCCATGAACCGCGGACGGTTTTGGTTGAAAAAATTGTGCGTGAGGATTCTGAAATTGTCGCATGGTGGGGTACGCCGATAGAGGGTTATTCCGCATTCGCACGTTTGAGACGGGAAGGGATTTTGGATGATGATGG
Organism: Nitrospirota bacterium; assembly: GCA_029879555.1. Taxonomy (GTDB): domain Bacteria; phylum Nitrospirota; class Nitrospiria; order Nitrospirales; family UBA8639; genus Nitrospira_E. Next base: position 2,093 of record JAOUQB010000085.1, read on the forward strand.
AGAACAGGCAGCTCGCGAGTATTTGAATCAATGGGCCAAAGAATGGACGGAAATGGAACCGAGCCACCAAGTACGGGACAATGCAGCCCGAGTGCTCTTACTGCACCCGCTCCGTGCCGCCGACTCTTTACAGCTTGCCGCAGCATTGGTCTGGGCCAATCAGAAGGGTATGGGGCATGAATTTGTGTGTCTTGATCGTCGTCTGCGTGGTGCAGCTCTGAGAGAAGGGTTTTCCGTCCTCCCTCGTGAGGCCGATATCCCAAAGGGGAAATAAGAATTTCATCGCTCGTCAATGAAATTTCCATTTTTGTAAAGGGGAACGCTTAGCGTATTCCCGCCCTAGATGTGCAAGCTTTTAACTCCTACGCGTGTATTGGCCATTTGATTCTTTTGAAATTTCTCAACGGCGGTCGCTTCGTTGTCCATGTGTAGCCGGAAGACGTTGAAGCTGCCCGCCAGCGTCAAAAAATCATTCCGGTTGAACATGATGACGTCGACGGGGGTGCGACACCGCACCGTGGCGAATTTTTGAGTTGTCCCATTTGGTCTTTCGCGCTATCATGAGCAACGTGTTGTGTTGTGGGGGTAACTGCATGAAACCTTCAATGGCTCTTGAGGAAAAACGTCGTTCGATCCGTGAGGCAGCAAGCCGTTTTCGGACGGTTAATCCTCGAGTGTTTGGGTCGGTCCTACACGGCCATGATAAAGATGGCAGTGATCTTGATTTGCTTGTTGATCCGCTTCCGGATACGACGCTCTTTGATCTGGGAGGCTTACAAGTGGAGTTGGAAGCACTGTTGGGCGTCCCGGTCGATCTCAGAACCCCAGGGGATCTCCCACCGAAGTTCCGCGAGAAGGTGCTTGCGGAGGCGGTTGCTGTGTGAACCAGGATCGACTGTCCGATTGCCTTAACCACATTGTGGAAGCCGCTGGACACGCATGTTCTTACCTTCAGGGTATGAATAAAGCGGACTTCCTGGCTGATAAGCGCACACAACAGGCGGTGACGATGAATCTTATTATCATCGGTGAGGCTGCGACGAAATTGCTGCAAGAGCATGGTGAATTTCTCAACCGGCACCCAGGCGTGTCTTGGGGGCACATGAAAGGGATGCGCAATCGCCTTGCACATGGATACTTTGCTATTGATCTTGAGATCGTGTGGGAAACGGTACAAACGGCCCTCCCCGAGTTGTGTGAGCAGCTGACTGCCGTTCTGAAAGATGCGAGAGTTTTTGAGGTGAAGGACCAGGGGATGGAACCATGAAGATGGTCGTTTGTCAGGAATTGCTGTTGCCGTGGTGTTCATGGAACACTCCGTATCATCGAATGGTTTAACCCGTCCGGCTCTCTATGGCTTTCCTATTGGTTCTGGAGTAAGTGGTTTTCCCTTATTAAATTCTGCCACGGCGTCTCTTTCGCGATCCATGTGTTGCCGGAAGAAGTTGAAGCTGCCCGCCAGCGTCAAAAAATCATTCCGGTTGAAGATGATGACATCGACGGGGGTGAGGCACCGGACTGTGGCAGCTCGCGGCGCATCTTTGAGGAGCGCCAGTTCCCCAAAGGAATCGCCCGTTGAGCGCAAACCGAGTTGTTGCTCGATGTGGCCAGGTTTCTGGTGCACAATCTCTACCTCACCTGATTCTATGATGTAGAAGCGATCGCCGATTTCCCCTTCTCGAATAATGGTTTCGCCCTTTTGGAAATGGGCATGCTTGAGGTGTTCGGTTCGCTGGAGTTCTATCTTGGTAATGTCACGGGGAAACACGAGTTCCATGATCCAATCGATCGCCACTCTCACTTTGCAGGGCAGGCCGGGCAGTTTCATGAGATACACGCCTCGCCACAAGACCCAGGCCAGAAATCCAGAAATTTTCCATCCCCATATTTGTGCCACCCCGCAATGTCTGCCCACCACCGCCATTTGGCCAAGCCCTTTGAAGTGAAAATTCTGGATGGATTTTCCGTGTAAGGCTCCCAGAATATTTCGAGCCGCCTGTCGCCCTTGCCGCATGGCATATTGCGCGGTAGGCGGACACCATCCGCCCCTTGAGACATCCGGGACCAGCGCTGCGTCGCCCAGAGCCCAAACATTGGGCGTGTCTTTTACTAGCATGGTCGCTTCTACCAAAACCCTTCCCCGTTCTTGAGGAAGGGGAAGCTGTGCCATAAGCGGGTGGGGCGCATTCCCCACTGTGCAAATGACGGTGTGTGCCGAGACGTGTTCTCCTGTGGAGAGCACGACGTCGTTCGGGGTGATTTCCTTGACGGTGGTGCGCAATCGACAATCCACCCCACGTGCCACCAATTTCTCTTGAGCAAATTTTGCCAAATCAGGTTCTAATTCGTTCAGAATGCTTTCCCGTGAATGGATCAAAATCATTCGTGCTCCGGTCGCTTGTGCCCGGGGATAAAAAGGGAGAGCGGCTTTCACCATGTCATTGAGAGCAGCGAGAGTCTCGACTCCGCTAAAACCACCACCTATCGTTACAAAAGTGAGGATCGCTTGCCGCAACTCCGCGTCCGGCTCACTGTCCGCCTCTTCTAATCGGCTGAGTACGTGATTTCGCAGATGAAACGCATCGCCCAGGGTTTTCAAGGGAAGGGCATGTTCAGCCATGCCCGGCACGGCAGACAGATTCATGATCAGACCCAGGCTGAGGACAAGGTGATCGTAGGACAATTCCCGTGGTCTTCTGGAATCCGTGCCCACCATGGTGACCTGGCGAGCGTCGAGGTCAATGCCCGAGATGGTGGCTTGGTGCACGTGGACGTGTGGGCAGAGATGACGGAGGGGATTCAGGATATGGCTGGGTTCAATCGCACAGGAGACCACTTCGGGAAGCATGGGTTGAAAAACAAAGTAGTTTTCCTGGTTTACCAAATGGACGCCTAATGTCCAATCATTTTTAGTTAACCGGGATAATTCCTTCGCTAGGCTGATGCCAGCAAACCCTGCACCAAGAATGACCACAGTTTTGGCTGCACTGGTCGCCATAAGAAATGCCCTGAATTTGTGGCACGGTCCCGGCGGCTGGAGGCGTTGGGGGTGGGAAGGACTTACAGTCTGTATATCAGCGGATTCACGCGACCCCAGACTGCAGAAAGATTAGGGGGTGGGGTGAGAGTCGGGAGCGAGGGGAAGGTTGATGTTAAAGGTGGTGCCTATCCCAACTTCGCTTTCCACCGTGATTTTCCCATGATGGGCGTCCACGACATCTTTGACGATTTTTGTCCCGAGGCCGGTCCCGCCTTTCTTCTTGCTCATGGCGCTTGTTGTAAACAAGCTGTCACGAATTTCAGCCGGCATGCCTCGACCAGTATCTTTCACCTCGATGTGAAGAGTCTGATTCTCAGGATGCAGGTGCCCCAGAATGGTTATGCATCCTCCCGGCGGCACCTCAGCAATCGCGTTGTTCACGAGATTGTAAAAGGCATTAAACAGTCGCCCCTCATCTGCCTGAATGTCGGGGATGTTTTGAATACCTTCCTGGTTGAGTCTAATGTCTTTTTCGTCCGCCATGAGTTTCAGTGTATCAAATACCGAGGCCACGACATGGGCCATTTTGCAAGATGCAAACCTAGGAGGGCTGCTGAGGCCTTTCACGCAATCGGCAATCTCTTTAACGCGGTCTTGAATGCGCTTAGCATTATTCGACAGCATTTGGATGACTTCATGGCAGGTATCCTGGCTGGCTTTGATTTTGACAGCCGGAAGGCCCGGAAGAGCCGCATAGGTCTCGTCAATTTCGTCCTTCAATAGGGATGCCCCGCAGAGCACCGGCATGAGAAGATTTTTCACATCATGGCCAATATCTCCAAGAATCCTGGCCACCTCTGCCAGTTTGGCCTCTTGAAACAGCCGAGCCTGTTCTATGGCGATAGCCGTGAATGAGGCAATGATGCTCAAAATCGCTACGTCGTCATGATCGAGTTGCCCCTCTCGTTTATTCATGACTTCCAGCACGCCGATAGGATGGCCCTCCCACCGTTTGAGTGGGAGCGCAATCATATCTTGTGTGGTAAATCCCGTATTTTGATCAATTTTTTCAAGGTGGCGTTGGTCTCCCTTGACGTCTTGCACCACTATGGGTTCGCCTTTAGCAAACACCGATCCGGCTATCCCCTCTGTCCATGGAAAGGCCGTGCCGGGCTGAGGCGCCTTGTCTCCGATGGCATGGTAAAACACCAGTTCCTTGGTTTCCGGTTTGGCCAGTAACACGCACCCCGCTTGCCCATTCACCACTTCCAGGGCAATCTTGAGGCCCTGTTCAACGAGTTCCTCCACGCTCAGATGCTGAAAGAGTGCTTCGCTGATACGGCGGGCCGCATCCAACTCCCGTTCTCGTCGATCATGTTGTCGTGAGATGGTCATTGGATAAGTCTCGATGGTGTCAATATTCGTGGTCATGCTGGCGATGCGAGGGCATTTCACCTTTGGTCTATTTACGTGGCAAATTGATCTTTAAAAAGCTCATGGCTATTCGCGGCCTTCTTCACCGCCTCCACCAACTTTTCTGATTCAATGGGCTTGGTCAAGTATTCGACAATGCCTTGCTTAAAGAGTTCATTCGCATCTTTAAAGTCGGGATTGCCCGTGAGCACGATAACCGGGACGGAGGGGAACTGTTCGCGGAAATAGGCAATGGCGCCCATCCCGTTCACATTGGGCATCTGCATATCACAGATAATGGTATCGACGGCTAGGGGATTGTCTCCTGATCGAATGGCATCGATTCCTTTTTGTCCGTCTTCGGCTTCGACCACATCAAATCCGGCCTTGGTTAACGTCATCCGGATGGTGCGCCGCACATCTGCTTCATCGTCGACCACTAACACTCGACCTTCAGCCATAGTACCCTCCTTGCGAATTGCCCAATGAAACGTGGACTTTGTGAGTAATGCGGTACGGGTATGTCTCGTTCGCTCTCTGGTGAGAACTGATAACGATCAATCCGACCACCAAATCGTTGCACGCAACGACAAGGATCAACTGCTTAATAGTTATGGTGTGGTCTGGGCCACACGCGTTCCCGTTCTCTGTGCCGAAGCCAGTCTCAGGAAGCATGGGCCCAACGTGATCTACAGGCTGTAGATGAGGTTGGAAGCGAGCTGAAAGGCCGTGTGCAAGACGTCTAAGGAAGCCGTCGTTTCAGGGCTAGTATCACGGTCTTTATGACCTGCGCGTCTATTGTTGATAACCTTGTGTGATTGTTACCGGAATAGCTGAAATAAGTCAATAAAAGGGAGGGGCAAGAAAACCACTCAAAATAGATGATTCCAGCGCGGTCTAAGCACGATCAACATGGGTAAGCAATATCATGAGAATGAAGAGTGCCACTCCTTAAATAAGGATCGTGATTGGAAGGCCGCGAGGAAAAGCTCTATTATAAGGCGTTTCCCATTGAGAATTGTCCTCAGGCGAGTCGTGAGCAACATGTGGTGAAAAAGGTTCCCTCGAGAGAAAATCCATCCTTTTAAATGGAGAGACGTGCCCAATTTCTTTCAGCGGTCCTCCATCGTCCATATTGGGGTTATGACACTGGCCATATGGCTAGCCGTGATGGGTGTGCGGAACCAAGGTCTTTTGGAAGGGTTGGAGCTGGAAGCGTATGATTGGTCCATGCGGCTATCATCACAATACACCAACGAAGCTCCTCCTATCACTCTGGTCACCATTACGGATCAAGATATTCAGGCATTAGGGCATTGGCCCATTTCCGATGAGGTTCTGGCCGAGGCACTGACACGCATTCAGGCTCAGGGTCCGCGAGTCATCGGTGTCGATATCTATCGTGATCTGGAAGTACCTCCAGGGCGTGCAGCGTTGAACCAGGTTCTTGAGCGGTTCCCCCAAATCATGATGGTGATGAAATTTGGGAAACCCGAGCAAGGGGGCATTGCCGGGCCAGCCATATTACGGGAAACAGACCGCGTGGGATTCAGTGATATGGTGGTCGATCAGGATGGGGTCGTGAGGCGCGGGCTCTTATTTTTGGATGATGGAGTCACCGCCTCTCGTTCATTGCCGTTTCTGCTCGCGCTGAAATATCTGGAACAGGATGGAATCAAGCCAGAACCTGCCGGAGACAATCCGGATTGGTTAAAGCTGGGACATGCCGTCTTTCGCCCTTTTGAAACAAATGATGGAAGTTATGTGAAGGCGGATGCGCAGGGGTATCAATTCTTGTTGAATCTGAATCGAGGGGTTCACACATTTCCCACCCTATCTTTGCAAACGGTGTTAGCGGGAGAGATAAACCCAGAAGTCATTCACGATCGCATTGTGCTTCTGGGTGTGGTGTCGGAAGGAGTGAAAGATTATTTTTACACCTCGCAATGCGGAAGCCTCATCCGCTGCCCCCGCGTC
>JAOUQB010000584.1 GCA_029879555.1 Nitrospirota bacterium
ACCAACGAAGATATTTTGGATCAGATCTTTAAAGAGTTTTGTATTGGGAAGTAACGGTAGAACTCATTCTTGATGAAAAACAAGAAATAGGCTGAGCTGATGAAAGAATGTGACATCGTCATTGTTGGTGGGGGGCATGCGGGCTGCGAAGCAGCCCTCGCGGCAGCTCGGATGGGTTGTCACGTGCTTCTGTTAACTATCGATCCCGAAAAGATTGCCACGATGCCATGTAACCCTGCGGTGGGGGGCATTGGTAAGGGGCATTTGGTGAAGGAACTGGATGCTCTGGGTGGTGAGATGGGCGTGAACACCGATAAGGCGGGCATTCAATTCCGGATACTCAATACACGGAAGGGCCCAGCCGTCCGCGCAACGAGAGTGCAATGTGACAAAGAACTCTATGCCACAAGCATGCAGCAGACGTTAGCCAAACAAGAAAACCTGACCATAGTGGCAGGCACCGTCGATCGAATTTTGACTCAGAACGGAACGGTCACGGGAGTGAAAACCAGTACCGGCGATACCGTGGCCACCCGAGCCGTCGTACTCACCTCGGGAACGTTCCTCAAAGGACTCATGCACATAGGCTTGACGCATCTTCCCGGAGGCCGGGCCGGGGAACCGTCCGCCGAACAATTGTCCGATTGCATGTTGGACTTTGGTTTTGAAATCGGACGGTTAAAAACGGGGACGCCGCCGCGTTTGGATCGAGACACCATTAATTTTGATGTGATGGCACCACAGCCTGGTGACCCGGTACCGCGCCCGTTTTCCTTCAGAACCCAACATATTTCTAATCCTCAGATTGACTGCCATATTACCTTCACGAATGAACAGGCCCACGACGTTATTAAGAACAATCTGGATCGCTCGCCCATGTATTGTGGGGTGATTGAATCCACGGGGCCGCGCTACTGCCCATCCATTGAAGATAAGGTCGTGCGATTTTCCGACAAAAACAGCCATCAAATTTTTATGGAGCCGGAAGTACTGGGCGGGCGGTCGTATTATCCCAATGGCATTTCCACCAGCTTGCCGATTGATGTGCAACAAGCCTTTGTTAAAACCATAGCGGGATTGGAGCACGCCGTCTTTCTCAGGCCGGGGTATGCCGTCGAATATGATTACTTCCCTCCCCGACAGCTCCATGAAACCTTAGAAACCAAACTCGTGAAGGGGCTGTTTCACGCCGGCCAGATCAATGGGACATCGGGGTATGAAGAAGCCGCCGCACAAGGGATGATGGCAGGAATCAATGCGGCTCTTCGAGCCAAAGAAGAAGCTCCCCTCATTCTGGATCGCTCGCAGGCGTACATGGGAGTCTTAATTGATGACCTCATTACCAAAGATGCGCGCGAGCCCTACCGCATGTTCACATCGAGAGCGGAATATCGGTTGATCCTTCGTGAGGACAATGCCGATTATCGGCTCAAAGAAATTGGCTATCGATTAGGGCTGATTGCCCACCAAGAATTCGTCGCGTTCCAACACAAATGGGACAAAATAGACAAGGAATTCTACCGACTGGGCAGCATACATACCAAAATTTCTGAACTCGAACGTCAGACCAATATTACCTTTGATGGGCCACCGACCAGCACGTCTCTCTTGCAACTGCTTCGTAGGCCGGAACTCTCCTATAAAGATCTGCATCCCTTTCTACAGGGAGAAGAAGAAACAGATGTTGAGGTCACCGAAGCCGTAGAGATTGCCGTCAAATATGAAGGGTATATCAAGCGGCAGGAAGAGGTGATCCAGCAGTTTAAAAAATTAGAACACCGGCGCGTGCCGGACGATTTTGATTATCAAGGCATCAAAGGCTTCTCAAACGAAGTTGCCGAAAAACTCAAAAAAGTGCGTCCCTCCTCCATCGGGCAAGCCTCCCGAATATCCGGCGTCACCCCAGCCGCCATCTCCCTCCTCCTTGTCGCCCTCGAACGCCACAAAAAAGCCAGCTAAAGAAATTTTCCGTAGGGAACGAGAAAACAATCTGGCCTACCCCTTTTAAGATCAGGTTTCCAATCGATTAAGGTCAAGCGTTTTCCCAAAGTCGAGCCACTTCCGCTTTAATATCCGTTTGTGGTCAATGA
>JAOUQB010000585.1 GCA_029879555.1 Nitrospirota bacterium
GATGGACGGCTAGAGAGAAAGATACGCAACACGGGACGATCAAGGAGAATGGGTCGTCTGACTTAGAATCCAGAAAAGAGATCCTGGCAGCCTAAGCAAAATTCGACGTTGATTTGCTTGTCAAGATAATTCACCAGGAATCCCTTTTGTTCGTATAACAACTTCGCGCCCATGAGGGTTTCGTTGGGAAAATCTTCGGGGCCGAGTAGATCGCGAATTTCTTTCAAGGCTGAGGCACCTAAGATGTGTCGAAAAATTCCTCGAACTTTGTGGGTAAACCGGTTATTGATAAAAATCAAATCCACTTTGCCATCGGTGATGCGAACTCCGGCCATCGCGCCCGTGGGATTTTCCTTGTCCCATAATAAAATAAAGGTCCCTTCCTGTTCGGCGCGGACGCCGGAGATCTTTTGCTCCACTAAGGATTCCACCGCTGTGGCTTCGGAGTCGCCCAACTTGACGCGAAAAAGCGAAATCTCTTTAGCATGGACATCTTGTGCACTCTCGACACTATTACGGGTGAGTTCATACTTCGCGGCCCACGTGGGAGTGATGAAAAACAGGAATGGAAGAACCAATATCAAACAGAGCCGAATAATCTTACGGTGTTCATTCTTCATGAAATTCCTCTTAATAATAAGGGAGATAAAAGGGGGAATGGTAAGACGATAATTCTAAGCAAATCCTATTGGAAGTCTGGGTGTTCAATCCTGAAAGATTGTATCCGACCCCTCATTCTAGGGTCAATTCTCGCTGAGGGGGCCGTGCCTTGGTCCTTCAATTTCTTATGATATACTCCCGTCCCATGCAAAACGCGATCGTGATCAAAGGCGCCCGCCAACACAATCTCAAAAATCTCGACCTGGTTATTCCCCGCGATCAACTCGTGGTGATTACGGGTCTCAGTGGATCAGGTAAATCTTCTCTCGCGTTCGACACCATCTATGCCGAAGGTCAGCGGCGCTATGTGGAATCGTTGTCGGCCTATGCCCGTCAATTTCTTGAGCAGATGACCAAGCCGGATGTGGATTCGATTGATGGCTTGTCTCCCGCCATTTCCATTGAGCAAAAAACCACGAGTCACAATCCGCGCTCAACGGTGGGGACAGTCACGGAGATCTATGATTATTTTCGTTTGTTGTTTGCCAGGATCGGAGAACCCTTTTGTTATCAATGCGGAAATTCCATTGCGGCCCAAACCGTTCAACAAATGGTGGATGCAATTTTGAGCCTTCCGACGGGCAGCAAGATACACATTCTTGCGCCCATCGTACGGGGGCGAAAAGGTGAATACCGCAAAGAACTTCTTTCCGCTCGAAAAGCCGGATTTGTTCGAGTGCGCGTTGATGGTGTGATACGCGATCTTAGCGAGACGATTACCCTCCATAAACAGCGGAAGCATACCATAGAAATTGTGATTGACCGAGTCATCGTGAAGGCCGAAACCACGGTGGCACGACGCCTGGCAGATTCTGTGGAGACCGCCCTCAAGATGACCAAGGGACTCGTGGGCGTCCTCACCGAAGATGAGCAGGTACGGTTGTATAGTGAGCAGTTGGCCTGTATTCAATGTGCGGTCAGTTATTCAGAAATCGCACCACGCGTATTTTCTTTTAACAGTCCTCATGGTGCCTGTCCTGAATGTGATGGGATTGGGTTTAAAGCTTCGGGGAGTCCAGAACAAGAAGAATGGACATTTGAGACGCCGTGTGAGGTCTGTGGCGGAGGTCGTCTGAAGCAGGAAAGTCTCGCGATCAAAATTGGGGGAAAATCGATTGCGGAGGTCACTCATTCGTCTGTGCGACAAACATTAGAATTTCTGGATGCCTTGCATCTCACGGATCGTGAGCGCTTGATCGGACAACGCGTCATAAAGGAAATTCGTGAACGGTTAGAATTTCTTCTCAATGTGGGATTGGCCTACCTCACCCTGGATCGCCCATCCGCGACCTTATCGGGAGGCGAAGGGCAACGCATTCGATTAGCCACACAAATTGGATCGGGATTGGTCGGAGTCCTCTATATATTAGATGAACCGAGCATTGGGTTACATCAACGCGATCATCGCCGCTTATTGCAAACGCTGC
>JAOUQB010000586.1 GCA_029879555.1 Nitrospirota bacterium
GATGGGTTGACGCGATCGGTGTTTTCACAAAGGATACGTTTTTGAGCGCACCAATTCCTGCTCTATCCAGTGCTTCTCCTGTTCCTCATGCAGAGGCGACGAGACCTGTGGCGACTATTCAACAACTCCAGCAATTACTCGAACAATCCTTGCGCGATCTTCGGGCGGAATCCGGCCATTTGGAATCTGTGCAGGAGGCGGAGTTAAGTCAAGCCCTTCAACGGTTATCGGGTCGACTGCACCATATTTTGGCGGAATCGACGGAAGCCGCTCTTCCACAAGAGTTGGCAGAGTTTCGTTCATCGCACCAGGCCTTGTTGCCCGATGCTGGTCAACCTGCGTCTGAGCCTCTCCATTTCATGACTTCTTGTGAAGGGGTGGTGGTGATGGTGAATGATCCAGCCCTCGCCCTGTTCGGTATGGATGTGTCCAGCTTGGGGAAGGTCTCCGTAAGGGAATGGATTCCCAATGAAGAATGGCAATGGATTCGGCCGCAATTGCAGGCTGAGGATGGCGCACCTGCTTCGGTGAGATGGATCATGACGTTGGAATTGCCGGAAGGGCGAGCGCCCAAGATGCGGTGTTCGGTGACGCCCTTGTTAGATCACTCGCGGAGGGTGATGTCCTGGCATTGGGATCTGCGTCCGCATCAGGACAAGGTTCCTTTGGAATCCCTGGCTCAGTTTGTTCAGAATCTTGAAGCGGGTCTCATAAATGGACAAGGCCTCAATGATTGTTTAAGGCGTCTTTGTGAAGGGTTGGTGGACATCTTTGGTTATTCGTTTGCATGGATGGCCACGGTCAGAGATGGGCAACGCATTCAATTGCGTGCTCACGCCGGAATCCCAGAATCAGATTGGGATGCCCATGGACGGACATGGTGGGCCTCAATTTCTCAGCTAGAAACGTTAGCGCAGGCTTGCGTGGCTTCTGATGCTTCTTTCGTCTCGCTTGAACATCCCTATACTGGAGAGTTTTCGTGGTTTCCCTCGAATTATGCCCTTCGTTCAGCCTCTGTGCTGCCTTTTCGGCAGGGGGCTGATTCGGGTTTACTCGTGTTGTGTTCAACGGCTTCCAAGGAAATTGGGGTTCCGATTCGTGCATGCTGGGAATCTTTGGGGCCACAGATTGGCGCATTGATGGCGCGTGGAATGGAGTTAGATCAATTACGCTTTCATAGTGCCATCATCGGGGCTATTCAAGACCCCATGTGTCTGACGGATCAGACGGGTCGCGTGGAATGGGTCAATCAGGCCTATTTGAAATTGTTGGGGGTGACGCCTCATCAAGTGCTGGGAAGGTCGTTACGATCCTTTCCCTTTGCCCAACTGTACCAAGCGCGGTCACTGGCAGGATCCCCGAGTTCGCAGATCCGTTGTGTGAAAACAGAAGTCATGGAACGAGGGAACAACGCCGAATCTCTCGTTCTTGAACAGGTCGTTGCGCCATTAGGTGAGGCGGAGGGAGGGCCGACGCGTTTTATGGTGACCTTCCATGATGTCACGGCCCGTGCAGTCGCAGAAATGCAGATGAAGCATCAGGCCTATCACGACGCCTTAACGGATTTGCCCAATCGGGTCATGTTTGAAGATCGGTTGCAGTTAGCCCTGGCCCAGGCACGGCGAGATGGGACGTTAGTGGCTCTCCTCTTTTTGGATTTAGATAATTTTAAATCCATCAACGATCAGTATGGGCATCAAATGGGTGATCGTTTATTGCGGGTGGTGGCCAAGCGGCTGGTGACGTGTGTGCGAACGACGGACACGGTTTCTCGACTCAGTGGCGATGAATTCACCATTATTTTGCAAGGACTTGATCGGATTCACGATATTCGGCAAGTGGCTCAGAAAATCGTCGAATGTTTGACGGCACCGATCCACGTGAGCGGGAAAGATCTGTCTGTGCAGACTAGCATTGGTATTGCTGTTTCCCCCAAAGACGCAACGACTTCCTCTGCCCTTTTAGCGATTGCCGATCAGGCCATGTATCGTGCGAAAGACTTTGGCGGGCAGCGGTGGTATTTTGCCACGCCTGAATGGAATCTGGAGTAGACAGTTTTCCTCTTTCTATCGCCCGTTTTGTCTCA
>JAOUQB010000295.1 GCA_029879555.1 Nitrospirota bacterium
TTCCTTGGAAACATGAAGCCAAAATTTCAAAATAATCGTTCCATTGTTGGCCAGATGGAGTTCGTGATTTCGGATGGATTCATAGCGTTCTTCCCATATGTGAGGACTTATGGGCTTGGGGAGTTTCTGCTTTTCAAGAAATTCAGGATGAACGCGAACGACGAGGACCTCTTCATAATAACTTCGGTTAAAAATGCCAATTCGTCCTCGCTCTGGGAGGCGACAGGTCGTCCGCCATAAAAAATCATGATCCAATTCTAGGGGGGAGGGGGCTTTAAAGGAAAAGACTTGGCAGCCTGCGGGGTTGATTCCCTTCATGACTGCGCGAATGGTCCCGTCTTTTCCGGCAGCATCCATCGCTTGAAAGATTAGCAATAAGGAAAAACGATCATGGGCATAGAGGCGACGCTGTAAATCATCTAATGCCTGAATGGATTTCTCTAAGTTCTTTTCGCAACGCTTGTTGCCTGGGGCCGATTTGGGAGGCTGAGTGGGAGCCAGGTCGGACCGAAAGGATTGGTCGGTCGCGGCAAGGTATGCATGAGGAAAGGCATTAAACATAGCTGGACTGGTCGAAACAATCCATCAAAGAAGGAGGACATGGAAATGCCATGCCCTCCTTCTTTGAAGGGTTAATTGGTCAAAATAAACGTAATGTTCATGGTGACGCGATATTGCACGATTTTCCCTTTTTCCATTTTGACGGATTGATCTTTGATCCATCCGCCGGAGATGTTCTTTAGCGTTTTGTTGGCGCGTTTGATTCCTCCAGCCATCGCATCGTCAAAACTTTTCGATGAGCTCGCAATGATTTCGGTCACACGGGCAATAGTCGCCATCTGAACTTCCTTGGTGAAAAATAAATATAGGGCAATCACACAAAAAAGAAGAAAAGATGAATTTTTTTGTGCGCTCATGCCTGAGGGGGTTGGATGCAAGAATATGCCGAAAAGGCCAAGGGAGAGATTCTCTGGATATTTGAATGATCAATGAGAACTGCGTCCAGAAAGGGTAAAAGAATTTTTCCTGTAGGTCAATCAATTCGAATCGAGGCGAATCAGTCGTCCTTCATGTCTGACGTGAACGATGAGAAGACGACATGGTGGGGTGAGAGCTGGCACGATTTCCATCTATGTATATTCCTAGACAGCTCAGGCGAGTGTGATAGGATGAAAAGATGATCAATACTCTCAAGGAAAAGGAGAAATATATGACATGGTTTTTCGGGTTGATCGCCATGGTGAGTGTCGGAGGTCTTTTGGGTTGTGCAACCCAAATGTCCGAGCCGACATCGGAGCAAGCAGCCTTGGGTCTCGGGATCGTAGAAGGCACAAAAGGCATTCAACAGTTGCAAGAAGACCCCACGATGAGGAATGGGGTTGTGACGAAGGTTCGAGGGCAAGTTCATCATATCGAAGGGGCCGCCTATGTTGTGTTGACAAACACTCGAAGCGAAGTGCGTATCCCGGTTGATGAAAATACCGAAATTGATCGCCCTGCCCATAAGGGAGATTGGATTGATGCGTATGTGAATCACGCCGGTCGGGCGATATTCATTAGAAATGTTGATGACCAGATTATTCTCGAATAAGTTTCTCCGTTTCCACGCCCTCAAACAAATTGTGGTCTTTTCACGTCCGCTGGAAAGAACGTTCTGCTTTTTCCCCATTCATCATCTGTGATTTTTTTTGCATACAGCGGGCGTTGTTTCTGACATGGTTCTGGTTGCCGTTTCACACGTCGTGGGTGGAATCCGGTTTGGGGACTTCGACGTCCATGCCAGGGAATTCGTCCCGGAGCGTCATGGCAAAAGCCAGAGACTGTCGCTCTTCCCCATGCACCACGAATACTTTTTGCGGGTGTGGGCGAATGGCTCGAACATACGCCAGCAAGTCGTTGCGATCGGCATGGGCTGAAAACCCGTTCAGTCGCACCACCTGGGCACGTCGTCTAGTTGGGACGCCAAAGATCGGGACGGTGTCCCATTCTTCAACCAGCTTTCGTCCTAAAGTATGCTCTGCCTGAAACCCTACCAAGACAATTACGTTAGCTTCATCTTCAATCATATGCTTCAAGTGATGAACCACCCGCCCGCCTTCACACATCCCAGAGGCCGAGATGATCACGCAGGGTCCCTTTCGTCGATTCAATAACTTGCTGTCCTTGGTCGTGGACACAAAGTTGATGTACTTGGACGCAAAGACATCTCCTGACGCCGTAAAGGTTCGATACGTCTCTTCGTCATAACATTCCGGGTGTTGGCGAAACACTTGGGTCGCTTTGAGGGCGAGCGGAGAGTCGATAAAAATCGGAATGGGATCCACTTCTCCATTTTTTACTAATTCTTTGATACGCATAATGATGTCTTGTGTGCGGCCCACCGAAAATGCCGGGACAAGAATTTTGCTCTTGTGTTGAATGGCATGTTGGACGAGTGTTTTGGCCATCTCCTTCCGCTGATCCTGCTCATCGTCATGGAGGCGGTCGCCGTAGGTAGATTCAATGATCAACACATCGCATGGAGGCGGGGGATGAGGGTCTCGAAGAATCGGCATATTGGCACGCCCTAAATCACCAGAGAATAGGAGGGTGGTTGAATTTCCACGCGTTCGGTGTCGGAGCCAGACGGCCGACGATCCAATAATATGGCCGGCATCATGAAAACGTGCTGTGACATTGGAAGCCAGGGAAACGGATTGCTCATAGCCAGCCCCTCGAAAGTGCTTCACAATCTTTTGTGCATCATCACGGGAGTAGATGGGGCTGATGCATTTTCGCCCTCGGCGACGTTCCAGTTTATTGACGTAGCGGCAATCACTTTCTTGAATGCGGGCGGAATCAGCCAGCAAAATGTCGGTCAAATCGGCTGTGGCTCTGGTCATATGAACATTACCTCTGAATCCACCTTTTGCGAGCATGGGGAGCGCGCCGGAATGATCAATGTGAGCGTGAGAAAGACAGACGGCCTCGACGGATTTTGGATCAAATCCTAAATGGAGGTTGCGTTCCCTGGCGAGATCCCGTCGGCCTTGGAACATGCCACAATCCAAGAGGATTCGAGTCTTTCCAGCATCAACCACATGCCGGCTACCGGTGACGGATCGGGCGGCACCGTAAAAAGAAAGTTTCATGAGGCAGTCTCCTGTGGATGTTCTTTCACAATAATCTCCCAGGCTTCAACAGCCGTTTCGGCATAATGAAAGAGGGACAAATCTTTTGGGCTAATCAGGCCAAACTCGACAAGTTTCTTCCAATTGATCAAGTCATCCCAATAGGCCTTCCCAATGAGAACCACAGAGACGTTTTGCACTTTTCCTGTCTGAAGCAGCGTCAGGGTTTCAAACAGTTCGTCCATCGTGCCAAATCCACCAGGGAAGACGACCAACGCCTTCGCCCGGTTTAGAAAATGCATTTTGCGAAGGGCAAAGTACCGAAATTGAAAACAAAGGCTTGGGGTAATGTAGGCGTTCGGAGATTGTTCGAAAGGGAGCGCAATGTTCAATCCGATGGATTTCGCACCTACATCTGCCGCACCCCGATTGCCGGCCTCCATAATGCCTGGTCCGCCTCCCGTCACGACCACATATTCACATCGACCATCCAATTGGCAAGCGGATGACACCAGGCGGCCAAACTCCCGGGCTTCGTCATAAAAGGGTGCTAAGGCCAATTGATTTTTGGCGATGGCGACGGCTTGCTGTTTGTCAGCATCATCTGGCGATTGAGCCAAGGCCTGTTCAGCTTGGGTTAATTGAGCCCGTGCCACGTGAGGCTCCCGCAGGCGAGCACTTCCAAAAACCACAATCGTGGATTCTATGCCCTCATCTTGTTGGATCAGTTCCGGTTTGAACCATTCCAGTTGGAGCCGAACCGCGCGGAGTTCATCTCGTTGCAGAAAGTCCGAATCCGAATCGGCTCGTTTGTACGCAGACGATGGAGAAGGGGAGGACGAGGGTGGTAAAGAATCGGCCATAGCAATTCAGGAAGCGCGAAAGAAGGGAGTGAGGCAATTATAAAGATCTCATGCCAGAATAGGAACTACTGAAGTTGAGATGGCAGAATAAGACTGAACGGGCTATTCCCTGCAACGTGCAAATAGGGGCATCGTTGAAG
>JAOUQB010000274.1 GCA_029879555.1 Nitrospirota bacterium
CCCCTTATGAAAAATGGGGGGAGGGGGAGTTGAAATCTCCTCACTCCGTGAAACCACATCAGCCATGTTGCGGGGATCAGGAGGTTTGGGATCTGGTGAAGTCTGGTGAACCTCGTTACAATCCGAGTAATGGCTTTTATCGACACTATTCTGGTTTGGATTCATCTGACCGCAGCCACCTTTTGGGTGGGCGGAATGCTTTTTCTCTCCCTGGTTGCCGTTCCTCTTCTCAAGAAAGCCGCTGACCCTGCTTCTGCCCAACGCGAATTTGTGAATCTGGCGAAAAGATTTAGGATGCTCGTTTGGGGCGCACTGTCTCTTCTGCTTCTCACAGGGGCACTGCTCCTGCCGAATCTTGTGGATTTTCCCACCCCACTTGGTGAATGGCCACCCACCGTACTCATTAAATTATCACTTGTTGTACTGCTCATTGTTGTGTCTCTTGTACACGATCGAGTGATTGGCCCCAAAGCCCGAACACTCAAACGCCAATCACATTCCTCGCTGACTTCTGGTGAGAAATGCCTTCTGTTGCTCTCCCCTCTCATCGGTCGTCTCACAATGTTGTTGGGATTGGGTATTCTTCTGGCCGCAGTCCTCATGGTCCGTTCTTAATGGCGTAGTAAAAAAAACGGGAGAGATCTGACGATCTCTCCCGTTTAACTAAACCGGTACTGCCAGCTAGTGTTAGAAGCGGCTGCGGCGTTTGTCGCCAAAGCCTCCGCCACCACCACCGCCAAATCCACCACCCCCACGTCCACCACCCCCGCCGCCTGTCCGTGGGGCTTGTGGCCTGGCTTCGTTGACGGTCAATGTGCGTCCACCAAACTCGGTAGAATTTAAGGCTTCAATCGCGGCGGTCGCTTCTTCCTGGGAAGACATTTCCACAAATCCGAATCCGCGCGATTGGCCGGTAAATTTGTCGCTAATAATGTTGGCTGATTCCACGCTTCCGTGTGCCGAAAACAAATCAGTTAACTCATCTTGAGTGGCAGAATACGGTAATCCACCTACGTACAATTTTGAACCCATGGGGTTCCTCCTTTTTGAAAAATGATATTGCTTTTGGCTCGAGATACATGAACCCGTGGGAAGGGAGAGGCCGCGGACGCGAGATTGAGGCGACTGAGGTCAGGCACTTTCCAGGAAACTCTCGGACAAAAGAACACCGGTTACGGACTTTTGTAATTGAATAGCTCAGAGCCAAGTCCCTTACTCTGCATTAGCGAAATGCTAGCATATGCTTTTTTAAAAATAAAGAAGTCGTCCGTGAAGAAATGTTGAAAAATATGTTTACATTTTTTTTGTCTCAATGGTGTGAAAAATGCGTAGGGCTATTAACTTTTTATGGAGAAATTAGACTCTCACCATTTACAAAGCGAAAAGGCCCTGGTCTTAATTCTCGTCCTGGAAGACGGTATACTGCTCTTGAGGGGAAATTCTGGATGATGAAGAAATTTGATCGGCATTTTTCTATGTCTGCAAAAATTTGGCTTCTGGTTCTAGGGGGGGGCATGCTCTTGTGGAGCCAAATGATTTGGGCCAAACCCGCACCAAGCCAAATTCTCCATTTGCAAATTCCGATTTTAGGCACCTCCTTGACGCCGCATCATCTGCCCATGGGGTTGGTGTCAAATATTGTGATCGACCTCATTGAACGGCGTGATCAGGACGGCTTACGTATTCAATTCCATACCGAGCCTGGACAGTTTTCATTGCTCGCGCGGAAAGCCATTCATCATGCCATTACGCAAGCCCTCCATGCGGCTCATCTTCCGGTCGATTCCTGGACGGTGCAACTCAAATTTCCCTATGCCGGCTTAACGGTCTATGGCGAAAGCCTGTCAGCGATGGTGGGTTTGAGTGTGGCGGCCATGGTGAAGGGTGATACGTTGTTGGATGGACGTATTTTGACGGGAACGATAACGGATCAGGGTACTATTGGTGCAGTGGGGGGATTGCAATTGAAAATTTTGGCCGCGTATCGCCATGATTTTCAACGAGTCTTCGTTCCCAGTGTATATGATGAACGGGACGGTGACTGGCAGACACCGTTCCTCATGCAGGTGTCTCCGGTGGGCACTGTGGAAGAGGCGTATCAGGGACTTACGGGCCGTCAATTAAGCGATAGACCATAAATTCTTTTGACGGCTTGCTTGGATAAAAGAGAATTGCAGATTTATTTGTCATTGAGTTCGGTGGGGAGAGATTTCAAAGTGAGGGCCTGCTTCCGGCCAAACAGGCCTAGTAGGAAGAAGGGAAACGATTAGGGTTTGTCGTATTGTTCTGTAATATAGTCGACTCCTGCGCGTAAGGCTTTCTGCCAGGATCGTTCAATATCAAGGGTCCATTGAGAGTCACATTCCTTGGCGGCAGCCACCAGACTATCTATCCAATATTGGTAGAGGGCGGGTTGAATATTCAGCCGCTTTTTTGAATGACTTTCACCGATTCGATTGAGAGTCATAGTGCCAACTGGTTTCCCTTCCAAATGGGAGATCATCATTGCGACCCCTGTCTTCAGCAACTGCTTTTGTTTATTGAAGTCAGTATTTTGAAACATGGGTTTAAAAGACGGATTGCTTCCAAGAAAAATTGCATAGAAGCGATCAAAAAATTCTGGTTTTAATGCCGCCCGTCCATAACTGTGTTTAACTGCTTCAAGGCCTTCCATTTGCATACTCCTTAGTCAATGTGAGTTAATTTGCCCTCCTTTCTGTTTCGGGTTATATGCGTACGCCCTTGAGTGTTTTTTGTTAGGGGAAATAGGAAAACCAGCACACAAGGGAACATGGTTGGGGGTTTTGCCAAAGCACATATGAGAAAGCACGAGACTTTCGATTAAAAACCCTGCAAATTCTCAATCGGGAATTTGAGGTTTTTCCCCAGAAGCCGTTTGAGTGTGCGGCCGATCGTGGCCACATCGTTATCAAACGATCCATGAGCCAACGGAATTTTTTCAATTCCATCTGAGACATGCGTTCCTGAGTGCAGGGTGGGTTTGGTGCCAGACCCCCAGAATTTCTGCCATTCGACCACGGAATCTTTTAAGTCTGGATGCCATGTGGTATTGGCTTTCGGATTCCACGCATTGGCCATGCCCCACAAGGGCGTCTTGTGATAATTTTCTAGCGCCCGGCTGACAAGGTAGAGCAAGGATTTTCCATATGGTCCTACCGAATCGGCTTGTTCTGCAGCATCGTCGAGTATCTCAATTGTGAGATCCGATTTTCGTAGCACTCCTCGCGCTTCAATAGCGGGCTTATAATGATTCAGGGCAAAACCCACCGAACAGGCCGGGGCGAAGAGGGTACAGGAATCCACGCGCATCGTCCGTTCGACAAAAATATCCAGAAAGTACCCGAGCAGTATTGAGCCTGCCGAATGACCCATGAAGTGGATTTCCATTTTGGGATATTGCGCGTGAAGACTCAATAGACTATCGGCCACGAGACCTAAGGTAGGAGTCTTGAGCTTGGCGGCCGCGCGGGCATTTTGTTTCATCTCCGACCAGACCGCTTTCACGACTAATCGTTGGCAGGCGGCTTCAATAGCGCGGTCCTTGGCTTCTTTCGCCGCATGTTTGACGCTGTCCCAAATGTCTTTCCACGCTCCTTGAGGCTCGATGCCCACCACGGCATCACCGGTGATGTTGACCAAACTTTCCAGAAACCCCGTTCGCCAACTAAAAAAAAGGGGATACAAGCCATTGGCCTTTAAATATGGGGCCATTACTCGGATGCGATTCATGGCCGCTTCCTCTGAATTCAAGCCGCCATGCGCGTAGATCACAATCTTCTTGTTGCCCTGCTCCAGCCAGGACCGAGGGTTGGCCAACACAATGTCTTGTAAGGAATCCAGGGCGGTTTCTCGTATGAGACTACGATTGAGGACCGTTCCGTTATTCCCTAACACGATGGAATGATCATAGGCGGTATCCAGATCCCAGGGCTCAACCTCTGGATGCGAGCGGGTTGAGGCGAGGGTTTTGCGGTTGAATAACCCCAAGGCCTGCGCGGGTTCATTGGTCGAGGCATTCAGCGATTTCGGGGTTTGATAGCGGCGAGATTGCCCGCCAACCATCGGCGCACCCAGCACGGCGACCCAAGCGTCCATGCCGTGCTTGATCCAATCAGGGTAGGTGAGAATGGCAAACCCGTTTGTGCCCCAAGTAGGGCCCCATGAATTTTGGACAATAAACCCCAATTCGGTATAACCCACCAGCGAGAACGCATGGCCCCCCGGATCACGGATCGTTTTGGGAAGTTCGATATAGGCCATATCATCGATGGTTGGGAACTTATTTCTTTTTGGAAACCAGCCA
>JAOUQB010000587.1 GCA_029879555.1 Nitrospirota bacterium
TGAAAAAATAGGACTCTTGATTCTGGGAATGCCGAATGATATAGGATGAATGTTTTGTCAAATTTCTGATATTTCGTGAGCGACGAATTATGGAAATGACTCTCCTGCTGAATGCCACCTATGAGCCCTTACGGGTGGTGCATTGGCAAAAAGCCATCAATTTGTTGTGGCAGGGGAAGGTTGAAGTTCTCGAATTTCATGAGCGTGACATTCGAGGCGTTTCGATTTCGTTTAAGCTGCCCTCCGTGATGCGATTGTTGAATTTCGTCAAATTACGATCGCAACATCATTCCGTGAAATTCTCCAGAATCAATATTTTTACGCGTGATCGGTATACCTGCCAATATTGTTATAAGCGCGTGCCCACTGAAGATTTGACGTTTGATCATGTTCTGCCCATTGCGAAAGGCGGGAGAAAAACCTGGGAGAATATTGTGACGGCTTGCTGGCGATGTAATAATCGTAAAAGCGGGCGAACGCCAAAAGAGGCGGGGATGACGTTATTAAAGGTGCCGGTGAAACCCAGATGGACGCCTCGCTTAACGCTGATGATTGGGATTCGCAATGCTCCGGAAAGTTGGCGAGATTATTTATATTGGAACATGGAATTAGATGCGGATCATTAGCGCTTTTGCACGGCTACAGCTCTCAGCCTGTATTCTGTCCCATGTTTCCTGCTGAATGGTTTTTGAAATCTTGATGAACGTACCCCGCCAATCATAAGCCGGTAGGCTTCTTGTCCTTTCCTTGAAAAAGAAGTTGAAGCTGCGGACATAGCAGTCCCTTTACACTCGAAAAGAACATGCAACTGTTTCCGACCCGATCTTCCAGCTAAGAGAGCTTCCGTGTCATGGAGACGAAAGCCAACTGTTCTTATGATGCTTCAATGAGCGGGAGAGGTGCACGCTCTGCTTGTTTTCGTCGGCCACAATTAATACAGACTAAGACGAGAAGGGACAAGCCGGACTCCATGTCCACTTCACGGTCAAGTAACATACTTCCCTGGCATTTTTCACAAGGATACATATGAAGCCTCCGTGGGGCGTCACGCCAACGTATCAGAGGTCTGGGCATCGATCGTCTCGGCCATCTCTTTACTGCGATGGCCGATTCATGAAATTGTGGGTGCGTCAAGTGACTCAACGCGGTTCCATCTTCTGAATCGACGGCGTGGATAAAAGGGGATAATGAATGAAAACTCGCATCATAAATAATGACAGTCGGTTAAAAAAGATGCGCAATCTACCATAGGCTAAATGGCAAAAGCCATGTACGAAATTGCCCGATGGTCTTACCTCTTAAGGGGAAGCAGAGATGGTGAAAGGCCGTGTGCGTCGGCGATAGTGACCTTCACGGTTTTCGGATCATAACCTATGAACAAGCCGGAATCCTTGTATAATGGATGGAACGGTTGGCTCTTTTGTTGCGAGAGAATCGTCAAGCGGAGGTTCAAGCCGTGAATGAGGGAAGGAGCGGCGTCCTATTTCATGTCGGAAAATAACCAAGAGCTGACATCGACTGAGCCTGACTGGGCCTCCTGGTCGGATGAGCAACTGTTAGACCTTCGAATTTGTGATTTACAGTTGCGTATTCCTGGCACGGAGCTGAGTCAATGTATCCGTCAGCTCTCGCGAGAATTGCAGGGGCATGGTCTCGTGTTTCGGCCCCATATTTGGCTGTCGGATGATTGGTATTCTCCCGATGGCGTGGCGGGGTTGGCCGTCCCGTTTTATATGGCTCATCCACGGCTCGCTAAATTGGAACTGAATCAAATGCTGGAAGTTGAAGGTGGCACGTTTGAGGGCTGTATGCGCATTCTCCGGCATGAAACCGGGCATGCCATTGAAAATGCCTATCATCTTCGTCGTCGGCGTTCCCGGCAAAAAATGTTCGGGAAAAGCTCGGTTCCCTATCCTGATTGTTATTTACCCAAACCGTATAGCAAGAGTTTCGTGCTGCATTTGGATATGTGGTATGCCCAAAGCCATCCGGACGAGGATTTTGCCGAGACCTTTGCGGTGTGGCTGAGGCCGAATTCCCGTTGGCGGGAGCGGTATGTCGGATGGCCGGCGCTGAAAAAGTT